>NZ_JBSFNM010000024.1:0-119540 GCF_053587085.1 Kitasatospora sp. NPDC003701 | reverse complement strand
CGCGTGCGCCTTCCCGCCGGCCGGCCTCGCACCCGGCCCGGCGCGGTCGCCGCGGACAAGGCCTACTCGTCCCGCGCCAACCGCGCCTACCTGCGCAAACGCAACATCAAGGCCGTCATCCCGGAGAAGATGGACCAGGCTGCCAGCCGGAAACGGAAGGGCAGCAGGGGCGGGCGACCCGTCGACCACGACACCGAACTCTACAAAGAGCGGAACACCGTCGAGCGCCTGATCAACAGACTGAAGGCCTGGCGGGGCATCGCCACCTGATGAGCGAAGCCGTCGAACGCCGCGTCCTGCACCTGCTGCAACACCCGACCACATCCCCCTACGGCAACCCGATCCCGGGCCTGGAGGAGCTCGACAAGAAGAACACAACGGACCCGTCCCTCGGGGAGGAATTGAAGGGATTGATCAGTCTCAACGACTTCCGGCGGGCCCCGGACGGCGCGAGCGCGGTCGTACACCGCATCGGAGAGCCGATCCAGGCCGATCTCCGGCTGATGCACGCCCTGCGCCGCGCCGGGGTGCAGCCCGGCGCCGTCGTGCAGGTGACACCGTCGCCCGACGGTGTCATGGTCGCCAACGCACAAGGGGCCGCGGAACTTCCCGCACGGGCGGCCGCGCATGTCTTCGTGACCGCGCACTGAGCAGCCGTCACATGCCGCTCATCATCGTGGCCGGGGTGTCCGCGTTTTGCGGGCCGTTGGGCGTGCTCGGGCTCGCTGCGGCTTCGTCGAGCGCGGCTCGGCGGGCGGTGGCGTCCTCGCTCATCCGGCGGCGCAGCTCCCGATAGGTGTGGTGGTCGGTGAGCGAGGACCGGGCCGGCCGCGTGGTGGGCCGGCCGCCGGGGCCCTGGCCGGGCTGCACCACGGGGCGGCGCCGACGCGGACGTCGACGGCCGTCACGGTGCCGGGCCGCAGCTGCTCGAAGGCGGCGAGGATGTGGCGGGCCCGGTGGCGGAGTGGGCGGCCGGCGAGCACGCGCAGGCGGAGGGTGGTCGGCGCTCGCCGACCGGCCGTGGCCCGGCCGGCGAGTCGAGAGCAGAAGGCTCAGCGGGCCAGCAGGTCCCGGATCGCGGCCGCGATCTCGTCGGGTGCCTCTTCGGCCATGAAGTGCCCGGCTCGGGTCAGCCGGTGGTCCAGATCCGGCGCCCATGCCGTCCACACCCCGACAGCGTCGTAGCCGAGCTGCGCACCCCAGTCCTGCTGGACGACCGCCACGGGCATGGCCAGCTGCGACCCGGCGTCCAGGTCCGCCTGGTCGTGCGTGACGTCGATGTCCGCCGAGGCCCGGTAGTCCGCGACGATCGACGTCACCGCCGCGGCGCTCGCGCGCAGGTATTCGGCACGCACCTCTTCGGGCATGGTGGTCGGGTCGTTGGCCCAGGCGTCGAGGAACGAGCCGAAGAACGCGTCCGCACTGCCTGCGATCATCGCCTCCGGCAGGCCCGGCGGCTGCGCCATCAGGAAAAGGTGGTAACCGACCGACGCCGAGGCGCCGTGCAGGACGTTCCACATGTCGAGCGTCGGCACGATGTCGAGAATGCCCAGGTGCGTGATGGTCTCAGGGTGGTCCAACCCCGCCCGGAAGGCGACCAGGGCTCCCCGGTCGTGGCCGACGAGGGCGAAGCGCTCGTGCCCGAGCGCCGCCGCCAGGGTCACGACGTCGGCGGCCATGGTGCGCTTGGCGTACACATCGGGGTCAGTGGCCGCCGGCTTGTCGCTGGCGCCGTAGCCCCGCAGGTCGGGACAGATCACCGTGTGCTCGTCGGCGAGACGCTCGGCGACGTGCCGCCACATCAGGTGGGTCTGGGGAAAACCGTGCAACAGCACGACCGGGCTGCCGCTGCCGCCGACAGCGGCAGCCAGCTCCACACCGTCCGCGCCGGGCAGGCGGATGTGATCGAAGCCGGGAATGGTGAGCGTCATGAGGGAGCATCCTTGCGGGTCGGGGACTTGACCGGATCAGCTTGGGCGACAGCGATCAGCAGCCGATCAGTACGGTTGGGCGCAGCCGGCCCCTGGCCCGGAGGATAGGAGCATGCGAATCGACGTGCTCGGTGCGGTGCGGGCCCTCCACGACGACGGCAGCCCGGTTGACCTGGGCGGACCCCGCCATCGTGAGGTACTCGCCCGGCTCGTCGCCGCCGAGGGACGGATGGTCACCACCGACACCTTCGTCAATGACTTGTGGACCGATCCACCTGCCCGCGCCGTGGGCGCGCTGCGCACCTTCGTCGCCGCGCTGCGCCGCGCCCTCGAACCCGACCGACCGCCCCGCGATCCGCCGCGCGTCATCGTCACCGAAGGTCCCGGCTACGCGCTGCGCCTGCCGCGCGAGGACGTGGACGTCCATCGGTTCCAGGACGCCCTGGCCCGAGCCCGCCGCACCCCCGAGGCGGTGACCGACCTCGGCGCGGCACTCGCGGCCTGGCGCGGACCCGCCTACGCCGATGTGACCGGCTCCCCATGGGCGCAGCGCGAGCAGACCCGGCTGGAGGAGCTCAGGTTGGACGGGGTGGAAGTGCGCGCCCGCATCCTCCTCGACTCCGGGGAAGGGGCAGATCTCGTCGCCGAACTGGGTGCCCATGTCGCCGAACACCCGTGGCGCGAGTCGGCCTGGGAGCTGGTTGCCCGCGCGCTGTACCGCGCGGGCCGCCGGGCCGACGCGCTGGCCGCTCTCCGCCGCGCCCGCGCGATGCTCGTCGGCCAACTCGGACTCGACCCCGGTGGCGACCTGCAGCGCCTGGAGAGGGACATCCTCAACGGGTCCGCGCGCCCGGAAGGAGCACGTACCGCGTGGACCGGCCCTGGTGTCCGGCTCGGCCCGCGCACCACCGTGGATCTGGCCCGCACCCTCGCACTGGCGGGTGGCGACGCCCTCGTCCACTCGCGGCGCGACCGCCTCGCCGCCGTCCGGGCGGCGGAACGCACGGGCGACCTCTCCCTGACCGCCCGCATCATCGGCGCCTACGACGTGCCCGCCATCTGGAGCCGGGCCGATGACCCGGAGCAGTCCCGCGCCGTCGTCGCTGCTGCCGAGCGCACGCTCACCGGGCTCGGACCAGGCGGCCCCGCCGACCTGCGCGCCCGCCTCCTGGCCACGGTCGCCGTCGAGAGCCGCAGCGCCGATCTGTCCGGGACCGAGCTGAAGCACGCGCAGCAGGCGGCGCGTCAGGCAGAGGCGCTGGCACGGGACCTGGCCGATCCAGCCCTGCTGGCCTTCGCCCTCAACGGGGTGTTCCTGCAGTCCTTCAGCGGCCCCGGGCTCGCGGCGGCACGGGACAGGATCGGCGCCGAGATCCTCGACCTGTCCACCCAGCACGAGCTGCCGAACTTCGCCGTACTCGGCCGACTCGTCCGCCTGCAATCCGCCTCGGCCCTCGGCGACCTCGACGCCGCGACCTCGCACGCCGATGCAGCCGACCGGCTCGCCGCCGCCACCGAGGCACCCCTCGTCCCCGTCCTCACCGGGTGGTTCAGGGCCCGGGCCACGGCCGCCCGCAGCGCCGAACCCGGCGGACCGACCGCCGCCACGGCAGCAGCGCACTACCGCGCCGCCGAGGACACCCTCCGGACGGCCGGAATGCCGGGGCTGCACCGCGGCCTCTTCCCGCTCGCCCTGCTGGGACTGCGCCTGCTGCACGACCGGCCCGCGCCCACCGACCCGCACCTCGACTGGGGCCCGTACGGGCCCTGGACGCGACCCCTCGTGCTGCTCGCCCAGAACCGGGGCGAGCAGGCCCGTACCGCCCTCGCCGCGGTGCCCGAACCACCGCGTGACCACATGCAGGAGGCCATGTGGTGCCTGACCGCCCGTGCCGCCGTACGCCTCGGCGAGCGCGGAATCGCCGCCCGCGCTGCGGCTGCCCTGCGTGATGCCCGTGCAGAACACGCGGGCGCCGCCAGCGGATTGCTGACCCTGGGCCCGGTGGCGCGGTACCTGGCAGAAGCGGAGGCATGCGCCGGAGCGGGGTGAGCGACCGCCGTCCGCGAGCCCCGGGCCCGTCCGCGCTCACCTCACGGCCCGCGGGATCAGGTCGCCATGACGTTCAGGGGCGTCTGTGGCCGACACCAGGCAGTCGCGGCGGCTCGGCGCCACGCGTGGTGATCCACCTGCTCACCCTCGTACCCCCGCTCCGTAATGGCTTGAGGTGATCGTGCCGGAGGACCGCGGCCCGGGCCGCCGGCCCGATTCACTTGATGCGGGCCCGTCTGCGATCGGTGTGCCGGCGCGGTCGCCGGTGCCCGGGAGGTCCTTGGCGGGCCGGCCTGCGGGTGCGCTCACCGGGCATCGACCGGGTGAGGACGCCGAGTGTGAGCAGGGCGAGCGCCGGCAGCACGGCGACGACGATTCCCATCGGCAAGGCGTCGGTGGCGCCACCCGCGCCGGCCAGCGGAGCAAGTGCCGCTCCGAACATGAACTGGCTGAAGCCGAGCAGGGCGGCGGCCGACCCGGCGTGTCCGCCGTGGCCGGCCAGGGCCTGGGCCGCGGCGTTCGGCATGACCAGGCCCACACTGGAGACCAGGACGAACAGGCCGATCAGGAGCACGGGCAGGGGCGCCCGTGTCAGCACCGCGCCCAGGACCGTGGTGCCACCGGCTGTCGCGCCCAGCAGACCGGCGAGCAGCAGCACGCGGGCGCCGGCCCGGGCCACCAGCCGGCCGCTGATCCGGGCGGCCGCGACGAGTCCGGCGGCGTTGGCGGCGAACACGGCGCTGTACTGCTGCGGTGACAGGCCGTGGATTTCCTGCAGGACGAACGGCGAGCCGGAGATGTAGGCGAACATCGCCGCGAAGACCAGGCCGTTGGCCAGGACGTACCCGGTGAAGACCCGGTCGCCGAGCAGTTGCCCGATGACAGCCGGCAGCGGCCGGCGTGACGCGGAGGGCCGGGTCTGCGGCAGTCCTGCGGCGCAGGCCGCCAGCATCACGGCGCCGAGTACGGCCAGGGCCACGAAGATTCCAGGCCAGGCCGTGACGCGCAGTAGCTGGCCGCCGAGGACCGGCGCGAGCACCGGCGCCAGGCCGGTGATCAAGGTCAGTGTGGAGAAGAGACGTGCGGTGCGGGTTCCGGAGGTGCGGTCGCGAACCATGGCGTTGGCGATGACGATGCCGAACGCCCCGCCGATGCCCTGGACCAGGCGTAGGCCGACGAAGGTCGGGACGTCGGGCGCCACCGCACAGAACGCGCTGGCGATCGTGTAGAGGGCGAGGCCCGCCAGCAACGGACGCCGCCGGCCGTAGGTGTCGCTCAGCGGCCCGGCGATCAGCTGCCCGACGGCCAGCCCGGCCAGGCAGGCGGTGATGGTGAGCTGGGTGGCCGCGGCGCCGGCGCGCAGGTCGCCGGCGAGGTCCGGCAGTCCGGGCAGGTAGCCGTCGATGGACAGTGGTCCCAGGGCTACAAGCGCTGCGAGCAGGACGATGAATCGGGTGTGCGGGCCGGCGGCGTCGTTGCTCATGGCTCAGTACGCCACGGTGATGCGGCGGCGGATCGCGGTGCCGCTCTCGATCGTGTCGGCCAAGGCGATCGCGTAGTCGGCGTACGAGATGCGGCTGTTGCCGTCGTCGTCGGTGAGCAGGGTGTCCCCGGCGCTGCGGTAGGCCCCGGTCCGCTCGCCCGCTGCGATGACCGCGGCGGGCGACACGTACGTCCAGTCGAGGTCGTGCACGCCGCGGTAGAGGTCGAGCGCTTCGGACTGGGCCTCGGCGTTGGCCTTCCACAGCGCGGGGAAGTCCGGGTCGTCCATGACCCGGGCGCCGGTCGGCGTGCGCAGGCTGCCGGCACCGCCGATGGTGACCAGGCGGGTGACGCCGGCTCGGCGGAGTCCGTCGATCAGCGCACGGGCGGCACCGACGATCGTGGCGCGGTCGTCCTCCTGGCCGATCCGGGGGCCGACGGCCGACAGTACGGCGTCGTGGGAGGCGGCGAGGCCGGCGACCGCGGCGGCGTCCGTGACGTCACCGGTGGTCACGGTCAGGGCCTTGTGCTTGAGTCCGTCGACGTGGCCGGCTCGGGTGACCGCGGTGACGGTGTGGCCGCGACGCAGTAGTTCCTCGGTGGTGGGCCGGCCGATGTTGCCGCCGGCACCGAACAGGACGATCTTCATGTGTTGCTCCTTGTTTCTGATGGTCTCTGATGTCTTCTGATGGTCAAAGGACGGGCCGGCCGTCGGCGATGATGGCCGCGGTGATGCCGCGCTCGTCGGCGGCGTGCTGGAAGCGCTGCTCGATGTCGGGTTGTTCGGTGTAGAACGGCGGGTTGTGGAACAGGCCGTAGTGCATGGCGCAGACGGTGCCGGCGCCGAGCGCGACGGCGGCCTCGACGCCCTGCTCGGGGGTCATGGTCGCCGGGACGTTGGCCGCGTAGCCCTCGAAGTGGGCGATGACGCCGTTGACCGGGACGAACGCGACGTCGAACGGGCCGTGGTCGCGGGCGATCTGCCACCAGCTGCCGTGCCACTGGGTGTCGCCGCAGTGGATGATCCGCCGACCGGCGCCTTCGACGACCCAGGCGACCTGGTCGCAGTCGTTGCCGCGCCAGTCCAGCGAGGTCACCGGGGTGACGGTCAGCTCTCCGATGCGGCGTGACCGGCCCAGGTCCTGGGCAACGGGGGTGATGCCCGCCTCTTGCAGCGCCGCCGCGCTCGGGGTGTGGCAGCCGATCGTGCCGGTGGCCGCGATCCGGGCGATCAGGTCGTGGTCGTAGTGGTCGGGGTGCAGGTGGGTGATGAGGGCGTGGGTGCCGGGCGGGGTGTCGACCGGGTCGACCGGCCGGTGCGGCGGCCCCATCACCGGCGCCAGCGGAGCGACGTTCTCAAGCGGGTCGATCAGCAGGCGGGTGTCGCCGAGACGGATCTCGACGCCGGCCCAGGCCAGCCGACGCACGGAAAGGGTGGTGGTCATGGGCAGCGACGCTAGACCGCCGTTGTTGAGAAAGTCAACAAGAGAGTTCTGAATCTCAACGCCGCAAGGTAGGGTGGTGGCATGCGCACCTACGGGCAGTACTGCGGCATCGCGAAAGCACTGGACACCATCGGCGACCGGTGGACCCTGCTGATCGTCCGTGAACTGCTCGCCCTGGGTCCGTGCCGGCACACCGACCTGCGCAACGGGCTGCCCGGGATCGCCAGTAATCTGCTGGTCGACCGGCTCCGCGAACTGGAGGAAGCCGGCCTGATCCACCGCAAGGCCGCCCCGCCGCCGGTGGCCACCACCCTGTTCTCCCTCACCGAGCGTGGCCGCGCGCTGGAGCCGGTGCTGCAGGAACTGAGCCGATGGGGAATTCCGCTGTTGCGCGAGCCGGCCGGCAGCGACACCTTCCGCACCCACTGGCTGGACATGCCCGCCCGGGCACTGACCGACCACCGTCCCGACCAGCCGGCAATCGCCCTGCAACTGCACGCCGACGGCAACGAAGACCTGGTCATCGAAGTCAAGGACGGCTCGGTGCACACCCACGCCGGCCGGGTCGACCACCCCACCGCGTCCCTGACCGGACCACCGCACCTGCTGGCCGCGACCCTGCTCGGCGACCTCGATCTGAGCGCCGCGGTACAGCAAGGCCTGCAGCTCAGCGGCAATCGCGAGGCAGTACTGCGCATCCTGCCCCGCTGAACGACCGGCCGCGCGCGAGACTGCGACCTCAAGCCCTACCGAGTCTGCGCCGGTCTCGAAAACGGTCCTCTGTCGTGCGCAACGGGCTGCTGGGACCGGCTGCCGTGGCCGCGGCGATCACTACCACGGTCTGGCTCGGGCCGTGGCCAACGGAACCACAGCATCATGTCGCCGTGACCCGCGAGGGGCAGATGGTCCCGCACGCATGGGGGACCGAAATTCCCGTGGTACTGACCGGTCTGAATCCCGGTCGGACCTACCGTGTGCTGACCGCCCACGCCGCTGGGAATCGCGCCCTGGGCGGCGGCGTGCGCATCCCCGAGGGTGAGACCGTGCACATGAGGATCACGACGGCCGTACCACGCCAGGCCGTAGCGGTGGTGCTCGTGGAGGACGAGAGCGGCCGGGAGATGGCGCGGATGGCGGTTTCAGTTCCGCGCGCGGCATATCGGTCCAACACCCCTGAGCCTGCGCGGCCCGCCCCCAAGCCAGCTGTACCTGTACGGCTCACAGCCTCAGCGTCGGTGCCGGGCCTGATGGGCCGCGATCAGGTCGCGGTACCACGCGTACGACGCCTTCGGCGTGCGCACCTGCGTCTCGAAGTCCACGTGCACGAGCCCGAAGCGCTGCTCGTACCCCTCGGCCCATCGAACGGGCAGTCATTCTACCCGGCACCCCGTTCTCCATCGTGTATCACCTTGCCTTCAGGACAACTACAGAGGACGGACGCCCCACTCCGACCAGCCGGTCCGCCCCCCTTGCTGAGGCAGCCCGACCAGGGCCACAGCCCCGTGGACGTAGCCTGCTGGAACCATCCGTTGCCCGGCCACGAGCACAGGAGTGAGGCTGTGACAGGGCCGGCCGGGCTGACCGCAGGTGTGCCCTGCCTGGGAGGTCGCCGGGTTCCTGATCCGCCGAACGCCCTTTCCTGCCATGGCATCCCGACTACGCTTGCCCGGGATCAGCCGGGACGAACGAGGGGGGTACCCCTGCCGTTCTCACCGATCTCGGCAAAACTGACTCGGATTCCGCCCCGCATCCGGCCGGTCATGCGCCACGTCACCTCGGGCGGCGGCCACCGCCTCGGAGCGCGCGAACCAGGTCAGCCAACGCCTTGATAATCGGGGCGCGCTCCCGGGCGGGGGTGCCGCGCAGGGCGACGACCGTGAGCACGACGGCGGCCACGGTGGCAATCAGCAGGCCGGCGACGGGTGTCGCAGCAGCCAGGATGAGCGGGTCCATTGTGGATGACTCCCTACCTCGGACGAAGTTGCGGACCCCATGTCAGCCGGGTGGCCACGCTCGGCGGTACGGATATCGGACTGGTCGGACCCGGTGGGCGCCCGGCAGTCGCTTCGGCAGCGTTTCGCGAGGTCAGCACAGAGGCAACCGGGGTCCGAGCGAGCACCCGGACGGATCCGTCGGATGCGATCGGATAGGTTTGACCCGTGGAGAGAGGTCGAGCGGAGCGGATGACAGCCGAACGCGCGGCGCTGCGGGACCGGTTGCGCACGCTGGAGGACGCGGTTCGGGCCCCGGGCAGGTCACGCAAGGCGGCCATCGAGGAGGCCAACCGCCGAAGGCCGAGCGGAGCCCCGCTATCCACCTCGACCGTCTCGGAGTGGTTCACCAAGGGACGCCCGGCAAATGACTTCGCCGATCTGTGGGACGTGGTCTCGGTCCTACTCGCATGGAATGCCAAGGTTCCGGACCGCCGGCCGAAGGAACATATCCTCGCGACGCAGGCGGTCTGGGCTCAGGTGTGGCGCGCCGCCAAGGTGGCGGCTCTCCCGGCGGCCGCAAAACCCGAATTCCCTGCGCAAATACGGGACTACCTGACCGCTGTGTGCGCCGCGGCCGCCAGGTCGCCCTACCAAGACGAGCTGCTCGCCGTGCCGCCTGTCAGCGAGCTGTACGTCCGTCAGCAGGTACATGGCCTGAGCGGTGCGGCTGAGGCTGCGCAGGCCACGCCCGCCGAGGTGGTCTTCGACGCGGACAGCAGGATCTGCGTCCTCCAGAGCGGACCGGGCGGCGGCAAGTCGACCCTGCTGCGCCACCACCTCATCGAAGCCGCGACCCACCTCCTGGAGGAGGAGGTCGGACCGGAAACCGTCCCGGTGCTGGTGAACGCCGCCGCGCTTACCGGCACGGCGGTGCTGCCTCAGGCCATCGCCGACGCCGTCGCTGACGATCTCGCGCCGTACGCCCTACTCGACCAGCCCACTGCGGAACTGTTCCGCCAACCTCCGCTGCCCGGCGGCCGATGGCTCGTCCTCGTCGACGGGCTGGACGAGGTCGCCAACAGCTCGGCGCGGGGCCGGGTGCTCAATCTGATCGCCACGGCGACCCGTTCGGCGACCGCACCGTGGAGCTTCGTCGTGGCGACGAGACCACTGCCCGACTCGGACGTCGGCATGCTGGGTAGCGGGGTCCCCCGGTTCGAACTCCAGCCCTTCGAGGCAGCCGACGTCGCGGCGTACGCGAGGCACTGCTTCCGCGGAACGGACGACCCTGAGCGTCACATCGAAGCGTTCATCTCCGCCTTGTGGGATTCCGGACTCGACGCCCTCGCCCGGACACCACTGATGGCCGCGATGCTCTGTCATCTCCATCAAGCCGCCCCGGACCGCCAACTGCCCACCGGGCGGTCCGAGGTATACCGCTCCTTCCTCGAGCTGCTCTACCACCAGAACACCCATAAACGGATCGCCCACACCCACTCGGAGGCGGTTCGCAACCTCGCCACCCGTTACCAGACTCCGCGCGACGTCCGAGCCGCCGAGGCGCTCGCCGAGCACGTCCGCGACACCCTGCCCGACCTCATCAACGAGCTCGCGTACAAGCGCATCACCGGCGATCCCACACCCGCCATCGAGCTCCTCGCCGCCCACTCCGACCTCGCCCGCCCACGCAGCATCTCCCAGGAACACTGGCACGCCTTCCTCGCCGACCTACTGCGGCCGACGGGCATACTGGTTCAGCAGGGCGGGGACTTTCACTTCCTGCACCAGACCGTGTTGGAGCACTGCGCCGCGCGACACGCCACACGCGACGACACAGCACGCGCTGCTCTGCTCGTGGAGCTGTTCGGGAACGACATGCTGCCGGACGCACGGGTCGCCGAGCCGTCGTACCTGGGCTTCCTCGTCGACGAATTGCTGACCGAGCAGGACGTGTACGCCGAGGCGGGAGTCCAGTGCATCGAGACCGCTGTCGAGCGGGCCATCAAATGGGAGAGCCTGCGGGAGCTCGGATACTTCCTGATCGAACAGGCACTGCTACGTACGGTGCTGCCGCACACGAGCACCGCACGCGGGTTGGCACAACTGGCTCGGAGCAGCACGGTGGACGCACGCGAAAGGGTACGGGCCGCCCAGGCGCTGGCCACCCTTCCCGGGCAGGCCACCGAGGCCTGTAACCTCCTCCTGAACCTTGCCCAGGACGGGACCCTCGATGGCGCCGACCGAGCCTGGGCGGCATTCCTCCTCACCGAGGCGGACGGATACCACAAGCAAGGCGTCGCCATTCTGGGACAGTTGGCGGTAGGGAGGAGCCCGAGCGGTATTTCCTCGATCGCCGCGTTCCGCTATCTCCGGTCCGGGCACTGCCACCGCGATACCGCTGCTCGGGAACTCCACCGCATCGCCCTCGACACGGAACTCGTTGCCGGGAGTCGCACGCAGGCGGCAGAGTCGCTCGCGGCGATGGACGATTACCGGAACGAGGGAGCCGCGCTCCTCCTCCGGCTCGCGAAGGACAACACGATCAGAGCTCCACGTCAGGTCCGCGCGGCCGGGACGCTTTCCGGGCTGGACGGACACGAGGATGAGGCTGCGGTCCTGCTCCGCCTATTCGCGGAACACCCTGCGGCCCATGGGCCGCCTGCTGTTGAAGCGGCGACCTTCCTCAGCCGCCTCGAACGGCATCGAGACCACGGTGCCCGGCTGTTGGGCGAGTTCGCCCGTGACACGTCCATCGACGGATTCACTCGCGTCCAGGCTGCTGAGGCACTCGCCGGGCTGGACGTCCACCAGACAACCGGAGCAGAACTGCTGTTGCACTTCGCCAGGGAAGGCTTCGGCGTCGACGTGAATGAGGCCCTGAACGACACCGATGACCGAGCGCGTTCGGCCTCCCCGAACACCCACGAGGCCGACATGCAGCTGATGGCCGTCGGTGTACTGACAGACATCGAGGAATACCGGAGCAAGGCCGTGGCCCTGCTCACCGAGTTCGCCCGCTGCGCCGACCTGACCGGGATGAGCGCGGGGGTCCGGGTCGACGCGGCGGAGGGCCTCTTGACAGTCGAGGGCCACCGCGAAATCGGTCTTGCACTCCTCACCGAACTGGCCCGGGACACCGCGCTGAGAAACGGCCTTCGCGCAAGGGCCTCCAAGATCGTCGCCCGCCATATGTCGGAACCGGGCGACGACGTCTGGTAGAGGCACCGCGAGGTCAACGACGAGCGGCCGGACCGCACGGCGCGTCACCAGCTTCGTGTCCCACTCGACCGCTCCACGAGAACGGTGACGAACCTCGGCCCGCCCGGAGAGGGCACCCACCGGAACGGGAAGGTCGACTGGGAGACCGAGCAGGCACTCCAACACGAGGATGCTGTCCGGCCGCTCGGCGCCGACCGCCTGCCGCCGGCGATGCTCGGCCTCATCAATCCGGTACAGCAGGACCAAACGGGTACCCAGGACCGAAAGCGTGACGCCTCCACGCTCCGGAGGTACTTGCGGCAAGGCCGCCTTTGCGTACCGAGTGCCACGCCGCAGGATTGGCCCCACTTGCCATGGCCCCCACCCTGCCCTGCTGGTCGGCACGACGACCAGGCGCCCCACTACTCAGACCCTCACGCAGCGGAAGCCGCTCCGCACAACTCCAGTCGTTCGGAAGCGTGGTGGTGAGCGTCCCCGGATTCGCGTGGACGTCCAAGCCAGTACCGGAGCATGGCCGAACCACTGGCGATGGGCTGCGGACTTGTCGAACACCCTGTCTTTGGGCTGTGCCCGGGGCGCAGCTGCTGCGGGCCGCGCCATCCCGATGGCCTCTCGGCCGTGCCGGACGGCCAACTCATCCCGCAGCGGCCAGGCAACCAACTACCTTGAAAGGTAAGCCCGGTGGGCGGCGATGAGGTCGCGGTACCAGGCGTAGGAGGCCTTCGGGGTGCGCTTCTGCGTCTCGAAGTCGACGTGCACCAGGCCGAAGCGCTGGTGGTAACCCTCGGCCCACTCGAAGTTGTCCATCAGTGACCAGGTGAAGTAGCCGCGGACGTCGACGCCTTGGGCGACGGCCTCGGCGAGGGCGTCGAGGTGGGCGGACAGGTAGTCGATGCGGGGCTGGTCCTCGCTGGTCTCGGTCGTCGAGCAGCCGTTCTCGGTGATGGTGATGGGTGGGAGGGCGGCGCCGTAGTGGTCGCGGAGGCCGGTGAGGAGTTCGCGGAGGCCGTCGGGGACGACGGGCCAGCCGAAGGCGGTGTGGGGGACGTCGGGGATGTCGACGAAGGTGAACGGGAGACCGGGGTCGGTGGGGGCGGCGATGCGGGTGGGGTTGTAGTAGTTGACGCCGAGGCCGTCGAGCGGGGTGGCGGCGATCAGCTTGAGGTCACCGTCGTGGACGCAGCCGCCGAGGTCGGGTCCGACGCCGTAGGCGGCGAGGTCGGGGTAGCGGCCGAGGAGGACCGGGTCGGTGAACAGGCGGTTGTGCAGGGCGTCGTAGGCCTCGGCGGCGGCGAGGTCGGCGTCCGAGGAGGAGGCGGGCCACACCGGGGTGAGGTTGTTGGCGATCATCACCTCCAGGCCGCGCTCCCGCAGGGCGGCGGCGGCCAGTCCGTGGGCGAGGAGCTGGTGATGGGCGGCCGGCAGCGCGTCCATCATGAGGGTCCGGCCGGGGGCATGGATGCCCAGCGCGTAGCCGTAGACCATGTGCACGAAGGGCTCGTTGAGGGTGATCCAGGCGGGGATCCGGTCGCCCAGGCGGTCGGCGACGACGGCGGCGTACTCGGCGAAGCGGTACGCGGTGTCGCGGTTCAGCCAGCCGCCGGCGTCTTCCAGGGCCTGCGGCAGGTCCCAGTGGAAGAGCGTGGGCAGCGGGGTGATGCCGGCTTCCAGCAGGGCGTCCACCAGGCGGTCGTAGAAGGCGAGTCCGGGCGGGTTGACCGGGCCGGCGCCGGTGGGCTGCACGCGGGGCCAGGCGATCGAGAAGCGGTAGCCGTCCAGCCCGAGGCCCTTCATCAGGGCGATGTCCTCGGGGTACCGGTGGTAGTGGTCGCAGGCCACCGCTCCCGTGTGCCCGTCCCGGACGGTGCCCGGGCGGGCGGCGAAGACGTCCCAGACGGACGGGCCGCGGCCGTCCTCGGTCACCGCGCCCTCGATCTGGTAGGCGGCGGTGGAAACACCCCAGCGGAACCCCGCCGGCAGGTCGAGTCGGTTCGGCACGGCGTGCTCCTTGCTCGCGATGGCGATGGCGATGGCAGTGGCAATGGCAGTGGCGATGGCAATGGGCGGCCCAGAACATGAGGGTGACTCATGTTAGTGCCTCTCTGCCAAAACACCAGATGCCGCCGCCGAGACTCGCGGTCGCACGCTGCTCCGGCCCCGCCGGACCCCGAGGCGCTCCTCGGCCGGCCGGGCGCCACCGTGGTGACCGGCCCGCCGAGGAGCGCGCCCGGCTCAGTTCCTGGTCGGGAGGACCGACCAGCAGTACGGGTCGGTGGTGCTGAGGTAGCCCCAGTAGAGGAGGTGGCCGGTCATGGGGCCGACGATCCCGTCGGCGGCCACGCCGTTCGCCCGCTGAAAGGCCTTCAGGACCCGCAGCGTGTCGTCGCCGAACTGACCGTCGACGTCCAGGGCCATCTCGGGGTGCGGGAAGGACCGCTGGGAGTTGTAGTTGTTGAGCGCCAGCTGGATGCAGGTCGCGGCCGCGGTGCGGTCCCCGTAGGAGACGTTCCGCAGTCCGGGCTTCGCGCTCGCCGTCGAGGCCCCGATCCCGACCAGCAGGAAGGCCGCCACCGTGGTGGCCGCGCCCTTGCGCAGTACTGACTTCGTGTTCAGCTTCATCGTGCGTTCACCGAGTTCTCGCGTACCGTGTGCAACCGCCGGATCGCTTGTCCGGCGCGATTCCAACCGTAGGACGCGTGAACGGCCTTCAATTCCAAGGCGAAGCCCACCCAGACCGTCTCACTGCTGTCTCAAGGCCGTGATCTGGGCTTTGGGATGACAAAAGCCGACAAGGTGGAGACACCGACCGTCCGGTCCCGACCGTCCGGCCCGTGCGCAGAGCCCGCGCCGAGCCGCCGTCGGACCCCTCAGCCCAGGCGTTCCGGCCCGGGATGTGCATGACTGGAGGGAGCGAACAACGACCCGGTCGACATCGAGGTGCCCCGGATGGGATTCATCGGCACGGTGGGGCTGGTACTCCACCCCGAGCGCACCTGCGCGCCCACCGTCGACGCCGTCGTCCGGTGGAGCCGGGCCCGGGGCACGAAGGTCCTGGGGCTGGCGGCCGAGGTGGCACGAATCGGCTGCCAGGCCGTTCCGGTCGAGGCCGAGGAGATGACGGCCAACGCCGACCTGCTGATCAGCCTCGGCGGGGACGGCACCATGCTGCGCGCCATGCGGCTCGCGACCGGGGGCCACGCGCCCGTCCTGGGCGTCAACGTCGGGCGCCTGGGCTTCCTGGCCGAGGTCGACATCCCGGAACTCCCCGCCGCGCTGGACGCCATCGACGCCCAGCGCTTCACCGTGGAGGTCCGCTCGGGCGTCCACGCCCGCTTCGGGGCCACCGAGCAGACGGCGCTCAATGACGTCGTGCTCCTGCGCAGCCCAGGGCACAAGTCCGCAGCGGTCGCCGTACGGGTCCAGGGCGAGCCCTTCGTGGACTACACCGCCGACGCCGTCGTCGCCGCCACACCGACCGGCTCCACCGCGTACAGCTTCTCCGCCGGCGGCCCGATCGTCTCCCCCAACGCGGAGGGGCTGCTGATCACGCCCGTGGCCCCGCACGCCGCGTTCAACCGCTCCGTGTTCCTCTCCAGCGGGGAGCGGCTCGACCTGGAGGTCCTGCCGCACAGCGGGGACCTCGCCGTCGAGGCCGACGGCCTGCTGGTCGGCCACGTCTCACCGGGCGACGTCGTCGCGGTGACCATGCTGCCCGCCGCCGCACGCGTCGTGCGGCTCGGCCGCACCACCTTCTACCAGCGGGCTCAGCGCAAGCTCCGGCTCACCGGCTCGGCGGAGCACGGCTGACCCTCCGGCCCGGTCGGGCGGGAGACCGGGCCCCGGGCTGCCGCACGTAGCCTGAGCAGGGGAAACGTCGGTCGGTATCATGCCGGTGGGGGTATTTCGTCGGGTGAAGGGGGAAGACGTGGCAGGCGAGGGCGAGGCATCGGACGGGCTGCGGTTCGCGGTGCTCGGGCCGGTGCGCGGATGGCGGGGCGAGGAGGAGCTGTCGCTCGGTTCGCCGCAGCAGCAGAGCCTGCTGCTCGCGCTGCTGTTCCGGTCGGGCCGGCACGTCTCGGGGGCCCAGCTGATCGACGACCTGTGGGGCGACGAGCCGCCGGCCAGGGCCACCGGCGTCGTCCGGACGTACGTGCACCGGCTGCGGCGGGTCATCGGGGCGCAGGCGCTGACCTCGGTCAGCGGCGGGTACCTGTTCACGGGCGGCGGCGGCCTCGACACCGCGCGGTGCGAGGCGCTGCTGGCCGAGGCCCGGGCCCGGCGCGCGGACGGGCGCCACCCCGAGGCCGCCGCCACCCTTCGGGCGGCGCTGGCGCTCTGGCGCGGTGAGCCGATGTCCGGGCT
Organism: Kitasatospora sp. NPDC003701; assembly: GCF_053587085.1. Classification (NCBI taxonomy): domain Bacteria; kingdom Bacillati; phylum Actinomycetota; class Actinomycetes; order Kitasatosporales; family Streptomycetaceae; genus Kitasatospora; species Kitasatospora sp. NPDC003701. The sequence continues at coordinate 103,117 of NZ_JBSFNM010000024.1, read as the reverse complement.
GCCCGGCCCCTACGCGCAGCGCCAGCGCCGGGAGTGGGACGAACGGCGGCTCGCCGTCACCGAGTCGTGCCTGGAGGCGGAGGTCGACGGCGGCCGGTGGGCCGAGGCGGTCGCCGAGCTGAGCGCGGCCGTCGAGGAGCACCCGCTGCGCGAGCGGCTCTCCGAGTTGCTGATGCTCGCGCTCTTCCGCTCCGGCCGGCAGGCCGAGGCGCTCGCGGCGTTCCGGGCGGCGGACCGCCGGCTCCGCGCCGAGCTGGGCGTCGGCGCCGGCCCCGGCCTGCGCGACCTGCACGGCAGGATCCTCGCGGCGGACGACACCCTGACGGCACCGACCGGGCCGGCGCTCCTCCCGGCACCCGCGGAGCCAGCCGATCCGCCGGCCGGGCCGGACCCGGCCTCCACCCTCGTCCCGGCCCAACTCCCGGCGAGCACAGCGGACTTCACCGGCCGGCAGGCGGAGGCCGAGGCGCTGCGCGCCGCCCTGCGGGAGCCGGGCAGTGTGCCCGTGGCGGCGCTCGCGGGCATGGGCGGGGTCGGCAAGACCGCGCTCGCCGTCCATGTCGCGCACAGCCTCGCCGCCGAGTTCCCGGACGGCCAGCTCTACCTCGACCTGCACGGCGCGGACGGCCGCCCGACCCGCCCGGAGGAGGCGCTGGCGGTCTTCCTGCGCTCCTTCGGCGTCGTCGGGGAGGCGATCCCGGCGGGCCTGGCCGAGCGGTCGGCCCGCTACCGCTCGCTGCTCTCCGGCCGCCGCGTCCTCGTCCTGCTCGACAACGCGCGCGACGCCGAGCAGATCCGGCCCCTGCTGCCGGGCAGTGCGGGTTGCTCCGTCCTGGTCACCAGCCGGACCCGGCTCGGAGCGCTGCCCAACGCCCGCTTCGCCGAACTCGCGGTCCTCCCGGCCGAGGAGGCGGTCACCCTGCTCACCCGGGTGGTCGGCGCCGAGCGGGTGGCGGCCGAGGAGGAGGCGGCCCGCGAACTCGTCCGGCTCTGTGGCCAGTTGCCGCTGGCGGTGCGGATCCTCGCCGCCCGGCTGGCCTGCCGCCCGGGCTGGACCATCGCCCGGCTGCTGGCGAAGCTCACCGGCGACCGGTACCGGCTGGACGCGCTGCGCAGCGGGGACCTCGCCGTCGAGTCATCCTTCCGGTTCGGCTACGACCAGCTGGACTCCGCACAGGCCCGCGCCTTCCGGCTGCTGGCCGTCCCGGAGGTGCCCGACCTGTCGCCGGCGGCGGTCGCCGCCGTGCTCGACCTGCCCGAACCGGCCGCCGTGGAACTCGCCGAGGGCCTGGTGGACTGCTCGATGCTGGAGATCTCGGCGCACCCCGACCACTACCGCTACCACGACCTGCTGCGGGCCTTCGCCCAGCGGGTCGGCCAGGACGGCGGCGGGGACGCCGACCCGACGGCCGGGACCGACGGAACAACGGCCGGGACCGACGGAGCGACGGCCGGGACCGACGGAACGGCGGCCGGGACCGACGGAGCGACGGCCTGGACCGACGAAACGGCGGGCGCCCTGACCCGGCTGGCGGACCACTACCACGCGCGGGTCTCGGCCGCGCTCGGGGCGTCGGCGGCGCGGTCCGGACTCGCCGTCGGGGAGTACCTGGGCGTCGGTGCGCTGGTGAGCCAGTGCGCCAAGCTGCCGGGCGGACCCGCCGGCGCCGGCGCCCACACCGCCGCCCACACCGCCGCCCACACCGTCGGCGCCACCGCCGGGGCCCTCGACCGGCTCGCCGAACTGCTGCTCGGCTGCTGCCTGCTGGCCGACTCCGGCCATGCCACCCGCCCGCTCGGCCACGCCGCCAACGCCCTGCTGCACGCCGCCCTGGAGCAGGGCGACCGGACGGTGGAGGCCCGGGCCCGCCTGGTGCTCGGCCGACTGCTGACCGAGGTCGGCTCCGCGCCCTCGGCGCTCGCCGAGCTGCTCCGGGCCCGGGACCTGTGCACCACGCACGGGCTCCCGCAGCCGCTGCTCGCCCTCGCCCACGGCTCGCTGGCCGCCTGCTTCGTCCAGATCGGCCGCCCCGACGAGGCGGTGACCGGCTTCTCGGCCGCCGTCTCGGTCTGGGAGCGGGTCGGCGACCGGCGCGCACTGGCCGCCGAACTCCTCAACCTGGCAGGGGCGTTCGCCCGGCAGGGCCGCTTCGACGCGGCGAACCGGGTGGTCGACCAGTCGTTGCTGGTCAGCCATGAACTGGCCGACCGTGAACTGGAGGCACGCGCCCGGGACTCGCTCGGGACGATCGCCCACGACCGCGGCGACCACGACCAGGCGGTCGCCCACCAGCGGGCCGCGCTCGCCCTGACCGACCCGTACGACCACCGCCGGACCGGCCGCGTCCTGCTGGGGCTCGGCGAGTCGCTGCGCGCGGCCGGGCGCGGTGCGGAGGCGGTCGAGGCGGCGGGCCGCGCGGTCGACGCGCTGACCCTGGACGGCGACCACCGCGGCCGCGGCCTGGCCCTGGCCGCGCTCGGCGACGCCCTCGCGGACCGCCGCTTCGGCGGTCCGGGCCCGACCGGGGACCTGGCCCGGGCCCGCTCCTGCTGGGCGGAGGCGCACGGCATCCTGGCCCCGATCGGCTCGCCCGAGGCCGAGCGCCTGCTGCCCCTGCTCGGCGGCGACCACCCCGCCGGCCCGCCCCCGCAGCGCTGGCCCTCCTGGCTCCCGGCCTGAGCCGACGGCCGACCCCCGGTCACGGGACCGGGACCGGGACCGGGACCGGGGGTCGGGGGTCGGGACCAGGGGTCGGCGCTCAGGCGGCGGTGACCGTCCAGATCTGCTCGGGCGAGCCGTCGCAGGGGCGGACAGCGGCGGGCCCGGCGGAGCCTGCGGCGAACAGGCAGCGCGACGAGTCCTTGGAGATGTAGATCATGTAGCCCCCGGCCACCGGCACGAGCGACCAGATCTGGTTCGGGTCGTAGGGCGGCGAGCGCCACAGCTGCACGCGGGAGGTCGTCTCGTCGAGGGTCAGCACCCTGGTGTCCTGGGCGGCGCCGTTGGACAGGAAGCGCCCGCCGCTCTGGGTCGCTCCCAGCGTCCAGACGGCGGCGGGGCTGCCGTCGTCGCGGGCCATGACGACGGGGTTGCCGTCCTGGTTGAGCGCCCCCTGGTCGTACAGCACCGACCCGCCGTTGCTCAGCCTGGCGCGCGACGGCAGCGGGGCGACGGGCTCGGTCGGCGGCTTGAAGGGCGGAGTGGTGTACTTCGGCGGAGCGGTGTAGATCGGCGGGGGAGCCGCCGTGTAGGTCGGGGCGGGCGAGAACGACGGCGGCGGTGTCGTGCGGTAGGCGGGCGGGAGCGTCGGCGGGGGAGCCGCCGTGTAGGCCGGGGCGGGGGCCGGGTCGCCGGGCGACGGCGAGGCCGCCCCGGGCGGCGGCGCGCCGGTCGACGGTCGGCCGGGGGCGTTCGACGCGCCGCCCTGGGCGTCGGGGGTGCCCGGCACCCCGCCCCCGGTACTGCCCCCGGCACCGACCCCGGGTCCGACCACCGGACCCGCGCCCGGGCTCTGGCCCGGGCCCACCGGGACGCCCGGGGCGCCCGGCGCGGTCGGTGCGGGCGACCCGGAGGCCGTGGCGCCGGGCGAGGACGGCGTGCCCGACTCGGGGGCCTGACCGGCCGTGGCGGAGAGCGGGACGGCCAGGCCGGGCACGGGCTTCGGCGCCTCGCCGGCGGCCGACCCGCCGTCGTCGGCGGCGCCGTCCCCGTGGAGGCGCAGCGCGGTGGCCGCGCCGGCGGTGATCACGCAGCAGAGCAGCACCGCCCCCGCCGCGAGCAGGGTCCGTCGACGGCGGCCGCCGAGGGCCGCGCGCCACCGGCCCGGGGGGCGGGGCGTGACCGCGGTCGCCCCGGTGACGACCACCGGGCGCGCCGCGGCCACGATCACCGCACGCCCCCCGGTGCCCGCCGCCGGGCCCTCGACCGGTTCGCCGTCGAGGGCCGCCCGGGTGGCCGCCGCCATGGTGGCGGCGTCCGGCCAGCGCTCGGCCGGGTCCTTCGCCATCGCCCGTTCGACCAGGGCCCGGACCGGGGCCGGGACGTCCGCGGGCAGTGGTGGCGCGGGCTCGGTCAGGTGCTTGAGGATCACCTCCAGCGCGGTCTGCCCGTGGAACGGCAGCCGCCCGGACAGGCACTCGTAGAGGACGACGCCGAGCGCGTACAGGTCGGCCGAGGCGCCGACGGTGCCGGTGGACGCCTGCTCCGGCGCCTGGTACGCGGCGGTGCCCAGCACCATCCCGGGCACGGTGAGGCGGGTGTCGCAGCCGGGCCGGGCGATGCCGAAGTCGGCGATGACCACGTGCTCCTCGCGGACCATCAGGTTGGCCGGCTTGATGTCCCGGTGGACGACGCCGGCGCCGTGCGCCGCGTCGAGCGCCGCCAGCACCTGGAGGGCCATCCCGAGCGTCTCCTCGGTGGTGAGCAGACCTCGCCGTTCCAGGATCTTGCTCAGCGGCTCGCCGTCGATCAGCTCCATGACCAGGTACGCGATCGGGCGGCCGGTGTTCCCCCAGGCCGTGGTCCAGGACTGGCCGCCGTCCGTGCGGCCGGAGCCGAAGTCGTGCACGCCGACGATGCCCGGGTGCCGCAGCCGGGCCATCACCCGGGCCTCCTCGTGGAAGCGCTCCGCGAAGCCGGGTTCGTCCAGCAGCGCGGGTTTCAGGACCTTGACGGCCACCCGGCGGCCGAGCACCTCGTCCTCGGCGAGCCAGACATCGCCCATCGAGCCACCGCCGAGCCACTCGTCCAACCGGTAGCGGTCCCCGAGCGTGGTGCCACGCATGATCCTCCCCGACCCCGTTCGCCGTCGCGCCCGCCGCCACGGGCCCCGGTCGGGCCCTCGGTCGCGTCCACGACCCTCTCACCTGCGAATAAACGCTGACTTGCCGAACGCTACCGGGCCCGCCGGGCCGCCACTCCCCCGGGGCGCGTGCGGCCGACGGCCCCTCGACGCCCGCGTTGACGACCCGTCGACGCCGTGTACACCGCCGCCCGGTGGCATGTGCGGCAGGCCGGTTCCAGGGGGAGCCGCCCGAGAGGAGACCTTCGAGATGATCACCCGTCGTACGGCCGCCGCCGTCGCCCTGTCCGCCGCGACCGTCGTGTCCGGGATGACCTTCGGCGCCGGGACCGCGAACGCGGCCGAGCCGCTGCCGTCCAGCGGCACCGACTACCGGATCTCCAGCCACGCGGGCGGCGCCCTCCAGTGGGACGGCCTGAACAGCGGCTCCAACGTGGTGGTCCGCGACTGGAACGAGTCCTCCGCCCAGCAGGTCTGGTCGGTCAAGGACGAGGGCAACGGCGCCTGGTCGGTCAAGGTGCCCGGCACCAACAACGCGGTCGACCGCGACCGGGGCAAGAACACCGTCGGCGCCTGGAACTACATCGGCGCGGACAACCAGAAGTGGTGGCTGGAGAACACCTCGATGGGCAACGGCCGGGCCTGGCTGCTGCACAGCGTCTCGGACGGCAACCTCTGCCTGGCCCGCGGCGCGGACCTGAACGCCAAGGTCGCCTCCTGCGACGCCGGGGACCCGGCGCAGTCCTGGAACCTCGACCGCGCCACCGGCACCACCCCGCCGAGCGCCGGCCGCCCGACCATCGACCTGGACTACTCGCAGGCCCCGGACCTCCGCCAGTGGCTGGAGCAGCAGAAGCAGACCGTCGCGGACTACTACCCGACGATCTCGAACCTGATCACCAAGGGGGCCTTCGCCGCCCCCACCTACTTCAAGATCATCTTTGACCCGACCCTGAAGCTCAACCCCGCCTACACCACGGTCCGCAACGACGGCGTGAAGGAGATTCACGTCAACATCGACTACACCCGGAGCAACAAGGGCGACACCGGCTTCCTGGTGCACGAGGCCGTGCACGTCGCGGTCTGGGGCAACCCGACCTCCCGCCCGGGCTGGCTGGGCGAGGGCCTGGCGGACTGGGTGCGCGACTACAACTTCCAGCCGGGCACCGGCGCCCAGCACTTCGGCTCGGACATCAGCTACGACAGCGGCTACCAGGCGACCGCCCGGTTCATCGACCACGTCTCGAAGACCTATCGCAAGCCCGACCTGGCGCACCTGCTGAACACCACGAACTACGACGACCGGATCTGGGTCCAGCTCACCGGCAAGAGCGCCCAGCAGCTCTGGAACGAGATGCCCAAGTAAGTCGCGCCCTCCCGACGGCCCGGCACCCGCGTGGTGCCGGGCCGTCGGCGTCGGCGTCGGCGGCCCACGACGCCCGGCACGAGGGCGGCCCGACACCCGGCGGGTGCCCGCACCACGGCCGTCAACGCCTTGCTGATCGATCGTCGACACGCTCCTGGTGTCCTGCCGTCACCCGCAGCCGCAACCGCGCCGCGGTCCACCGACAGCAATCGACAGCAGGAGACCACCGTGTCCCACCCCTCCACCCGGAACCCCCGCGCCCGCGCCCGCACCCGCACCGCGGCGCTGGCGCTCGCCGTCTCCGCGATATCCGTGGGCGGCCTCACGCTGCTCGCCGCGCCGGCGAACGCCGCGACGGCGGACGTGGTCGAGCAGATGATCACGATCCAGGACCACCAGAACCACCACGCACTGGCCAGCTCCGACGGCGAGGCCTCCCGGATCATCGCCCGCAACTACCGGGACGCCTCCACCTCGTTCTGGATCTCCAACAAGCCGGGCGGCCGGGTGGACTTCGCCCGCAACGTCAACGGCACCGAGCGCGTCCTGGAGATGGACACCAACGACGGCCGGTCCACCCAGTTCATCCACTGGTGGGCGGGCGACAACCAGCAGTGGACCCTGGAGTCCGCCGCCGAGGGCGGCACCTACCTCCACAACGCCCGCGACAACCGCTGCCTGACGTACCACGGCCTCGACCGGGAGGTCACCGTCGAGAACTGTGACGGCAGCATGTCCCAGCGGTTCGACCTGATCGGGCCCGGCACGGGCACGGGCAGCTCCGTGGAGCAGCGCTTCCTGGACCGGCTCAACGCCGTGCGCGCCCAGCACGGCAAGCCGGCCGTGCGGCTCAACCAGACGCTCGCCCAGGCCGCCAGGTGCAACGCCGACCAGATGAACCAGCGCCGCGTCTCGGGCCACTTCTGCGACTCGGGGAACATCGCGCGGGGCTTCGGCTACGCCTGGCGGGCGTTCGGTGAGATCGCCTTCTACGGGCCCACCGACATCGACGCCGCCGTCGACGGCTGGATCAGGTCGTCCGGACACCTGAACATCATGCTCGGCGACTACACCGAGGTCGGCCTGGCCCGGACGGGAACGGCCTCCTGGAACGCCGACTTCGGCACCCGCTGACGGCCACGGGGCCGCAGCGGGACAACGGCGGAACGACCGCGCGACCCCGCCGGGACGCGCGGCGGCGGCCGGGACGCCGGGGGCTCTGTGCCCCCGGCGGGCCGGCCGGCCCGCCGCCGTCACGCCCGCCGGCGCGGGCGCGGTCCGGTCAGGACGAGGCCCGCTGCGCTGCCGGCTGCACCGCCACGACCGGTGCGGCGGCGGCGGGCTTCTTGGCCGTGGTGAAGAAGCTGCTGATCAGACCCACGAGCACCACCCCGATGGGGACGGCGAGGGTCGGCCCGGCGGCGTTGACCAGGCCGTGGACGAAGACGTCGTGGGCGGCGCCGCGGAAGGTGTCCACCTGGTCCGCCGTCAGGCCGGAGGGGATCTTCACCCCGCCGTTCTGACCGGGGGTCACGTTCAGGCCCGCCTTGGCGCCGGAGTCGACGAACGCCTGGACGAACTGGTCCCGCACCGGCTGCGGCAGGGCCAGCCCGGGCGCCGTCCGGTTGGCCTCGTCCACCAGGGCGTCCGCGATGCGGCTCTGCAGCACGGCCCCGACCACGGCGGTGCCGACCAGGCCACCGACCTGGCGCGCGGTGTTGAGCATGCCGGACGCGGCGCCCGCCTGCTGGGGCTGGACGGAGCGCATCGCCTCACCGGCCACCGGCGCCATGCTGGTGCCCAGCCCGAGGCCGGCCACGACGGTCGGCACCAGGAAGCCGACCCAGCCGGCGTTGTTGGCGACGGCCACCCAGAGCAGCCCGAGGCCGCCGGTGAACAGGCACAGCCCGATGGTGACGATGTACTTGGGGCCGTAGCGGTCGGCCAGCCCGCCCGAGAAGGGCGCCATCGCAGAGGCCGCGACGGACATCGGGGCCAGGGTGAGACCGACCGAGAGCGCACTCATGCCGGCGCCGGACTGCAGGGCGAGGACGATCGGCAGGTAGAGCGAGAGCATGCCGAAGGCGATGATCCCGTTGATCCAGACCATCAGCGAGTAGTTGCGGGTCCGGAAGAGGGAGAGCGGCACCAGCGGCTCGTCCGGCACCCGCTCCCAGAGCACCAGCGCGATCAGCAGGGCCACGCCGAGCCCGAGCACCTCGGTGATGGTGATCGGCCCCCAGAAGGCGCCCCAGTCGTAGCGCTGCCCCTCCAGCAGCCCGAAGACCAGCAGGAAGAGCCCCGCGGCCGACAGGGCCACGCCGATCAGGTCGAACCGGTGCTTGCGCCCCGGCCGCAGGTCCGGCACGTAGCGGAAGGTCCCGACCAGGGCGAGCACCCCGAGCGGCAGGTTGATGAAGAAGATCCACCGCCAGCTCGCCACCTGGACCATCAGGCCGCCCAGGGTCGGGCCGGCCACCGTGGCCAGGCCGACGATGCTGCCCCAGACCCCCATCGCCCGGCCGCGCCGCTCGGGCGGGAAGACCGTCGCGATGATGGTGAGGGTCTGCGGCGTCAGCAGCGCCGCGCCGACGCCCTGGGCCACCCGGGCCGCGATGAGTTCGGTGCTGGTCTGCGCCAGCCCGCAGGCCGCCGAGGCCAGGGTGAACACCACCAGGCCGGCCGTGAACAGGCTGCGCGGCCCCCACAGGTCGCCGAGCCGTCCGGCCGGGATCAGCAGCGTGGCGTAGGCGAGCAGGTAGGCGTTGACCACCCACACGATCTGGTCGAGCGACGTGTCCAGCCCGCCCGCCAGCGAGGGCAGCGCGACGTTCACGATCGTCGTGTCGAGCATGATCATGAAGAAGCCGAGGCACAGCACCACCAGGACGAGCCACGGATTGCTTCGGTCCCGCTGATCGACCGTCAAGGTCCGCTCCTTAGGAGTCACCGGTCACAACGGGCCTCATCCTGGGGCAGACACTTTCCTTCTGTCAAATACATCATTCACTGAACTGAACTATTCTGTACGATACGCTTTGTCCATGAACTCTGCGGCAGAAACGGCATGGCGCACCCTCCTGACGCTGATGATCGCCGGCGAGGGTCGGGACCGGCTCCACGACGTCTGCGCGAAGTTCGATCTGACCCCCACCGGCCTCAAGGCGCTGCTCCTGCTGTCCGCCGGGCCCCAGACCATGCGCGGGCTCGCGGACACCTTCCGCTGGAACCCCTCGTTCCTCACCGGCGTGATCGACGTGCTGGAGCGGCGCGGGGCGGCCCGGCGCGAACCGCACCCGACCGACCGGCGGGTCAAGACCGTGGCCCTGACCGCCGAGGGGCGCGAGCTGCTCGGCCGGGTGCAGGTGTCGCTGTGGGAGCCGCCGTCCTCCTTCGACGCGCTGACCCAGGACGAGCTGGAGCACCTCTGCGGCTTGCTCGCCAAGGTCGCGGAGCGGGACTCGGAGCTGTCGGCGGTGCTCCGCTCGGCCTGAGCCGGTCCCGCACGCGGTTGGCCCGGTCCCGTGCCCGGTACCCCGTGCCCCGTGCCCCGTGCCCGCGCGGTGCGGCCCGGCGCCGGCTCGGGTGCCGGCGCCGGACCACGACCGGTGTACGCGGTGCTACACGGGCTCGTTGAGCGCGGCCCAGGTCCTCAGCAGGGTGCCCTTGTAGTCGCCCATCGGCTCCCGGCCGAGCTGCCACCGGCAGATCGTGAGGGCCGCCTCCACCACCGTCCGGCAGCGCTCGGCCCGCCGCTCGGTGAACGCCTTGAGCCCGCCCTCCGCCGTCGCCTGCCCGTCCAGGCTCTCGGCGAGCACCACGCCGTCCTCGATCGCAAGCCCGGCTCCGTAACCGATGTGCGGCGGGGTGGCGTGCGCGGCGTCCCCGATCAGCAGCACCCGGCCGACGTGCCACGGTCCGGGCAGCAGCAGCGACATGATCGGCGCGTAGTGGATGGACTCCGGTCCGCCGAGCCGCTCCCTGGCCCAGCCGATGCTTCCGGTGAACCCGGCCAGCTGCTCGGCCAGGAGCTCGGGGAAGCGGTCGCCGGGCAGCCGGACCGCGTCCTCGTCCGGCACCAGGCAGAAGACGTACGCGGTGTCCTCGGAGACCGTCAGGTAGCCGGCGTGGTTGCGCGGGCCGGCGTAGCCCTCCAGCACCGCCTCGCCCCGGCGCGGGATCCGCGCCCGCCAGACCATCTCCCCCGTGTACTCCGGCTGCACCTGCGGCAGGATCAGCGAGCGGACCCTGGACTGCACGCCGTCCGCGCCGACCACCAGCCCGTACTCGGTCACCGTCCCGTCGGACAGCGACGCGACGACGCCGTCGGCGCCCTCGACGAGCGTCGTCACGGTGCGGCCGTGCCGGATCACGGCGCCCAGCGCGACGGCCCGGTCGTAGAGGGCGTCGTGGAGCGCCCGGCGGGCGATGCCGACCGCGGGCGGCAGGCTCGGGCGGGTGACCCTGGGCAGCTCGATGTCCGCCACCAGGGTGCCGTCCGGGGCGTAGGTGCGCGCCGAGCTGATGGGCGCGCCCGTCGCGGCCACCCGGTCGGCCACGCCCAGGCTGTCGAGGGCCCGCAGGGCCGGGCTGCTGAGGAGCAGCTCCGAGCCCGGCACCGAGCGGTCCCTCGTCAACTCGGCCACGTCCACCGCGATGCCGCGCTGCCTCAGCGCCACCGCGGCGGCCAGCCCGGCCGGGCCGGCCCCGACCACCAGGGCGTTCGAGATCACTGCCATGGATCCGTTCCCTTCTCCGTCGCGGAGGCCGGGGCGGACGCCCGGTCCCCGTACCACTGCTGCTGCGACAGCACCCGTGCCGCGCCGGTCATCAGACGCTGCGCCACGGCGTCGACCCGACGGCCGTGCCAGTGCTCCAGCGGGGTGCCGGCCGCCTCGCGGTTGAAGGCGGCGACCGCCGGACCGCTGCGGATCTGGAAGTTGAGCCGCTCGGCCGGGTCGCCCGCGATCGCCCGCCGGAGCGTGTCCGCCAGGTACCAGCGGACCAGCAGGACCGGCCGCTCCCCCGCGTCCCGTTCCGCGCGGGCGATCGCGGCCGCGCCCCAGCGCGCCGGGTCCGACCGGATCTGCGCCCACACGTCGTCGAGGCCCTGGCCGAAGTACTGCTTCTCCAGCACCTCCCGCTCCGCCGGGTCGAGGCCGTCGATCCCCTCGCCGTGCAGGAGCAGCTCGTAGAGCCGGGCGCTGCGGGCCGCGAAGAACCCGCCCCGGCGCAGCACGGTGACCCGGCCGCCCTGGTCCAGCGCCTCCTCGGCGGGGGCGGTGGCGAAGTCCCCGACCTCGGCGGCGGTCAGCAGGTCCTTCACCAGCGCGCTGGTGGCGGCCTCGACGGTCGCCTGGTTGACGGACCTGGTCAGCACGAAGTCCGCGCCCAGGGCGAAGGCCGCCGCCACGGCTTCGGCGGTGCCGAGGCCGCCCGCCGCGCCGAGGCGGACCCGCGGCAGGCCGGGCCGGCCGGCGGCGGTCTCGGCCCGGACGCGGCGCAGCGCGGGCAGCAGGCCGAGCAGTCCCAGGGGCGCCGCCGGCTCCGGGAGCGCGTAGAGGTCGTCCGCCATCGGCAGCCGCGCCGAGAGCCGGGCCTCCTCGTCGGTGATCAGGCCCTGCGCCCGCAGCGCCCGGACCACGGGCTCGGGGGCCGGCGCCATGAACTGCCGCGCGGTGTCGGGGTGGGAGACCGGGACCAGGAGCCGGCGGGCCGGCACCGGGCTGCCGTCCGGCCCCGGGCGCAGGCCGGTCAGCCGCAGCCGGACCAACGCGGGTTCGGGGGTGGTGAACCCGATCGCCTCGACCCCGGGGACGTCGTGGGTCAGGAGCAGCTCGACCCACTCCGCGGTGCGGTCCCGGTCCGGATCGCGGGTGAGCGTGGCTCCCCACGGGGCACCGGCGGGGAGCGCGGCCCGCACCCGGCGGAGGTCCTGCGCCGCCCGGTCGGGCCGGAGCCCGCCGAGGCCGAGGTGGCCCAGCAGCCCGGCCCGGCCCAGGGCGATCACCAGCTCGGGGCCGGTGATGCCCTCGGGGAGCCCGCCCACGGCGTAGGCGAGGCGCACCCCGCGGTCCCGCAGGAAGGCGGGGTCGCCCAGCCGGGCGGCCCCGTCGGCCGGGGCCTCGGCGACCGCGCGGGCCGGCTCGGCAGCCGGAACCGGCGTCGGCAGCGGTACTGGTACCGGTACCGGTACCGGCGCCACCGGTACCGGCGCCACCGGCGCGGGGCCCGGCAGCCGCTGCTCCAGGTGGGCCGCGGTGGTCAGCGGGGTCACCGGGTGCCCGAGCGCGGCGAAGAACTTGGTCAGCGGGGCGCCCGGGCCGATCTCGAAGATCCGGTCCGCCCGCTCGGCCAGCGCCCGCATGTTGTCCGACCAGCGCACGGCCCCCGCCACCTGCCTGCGCAGGTGGTCGACGAGCAGCTCCGGCCGGTGGAAGCCGCCGGTGTAGTTGGAGGTGACCGACGTCGCGCGTTCGGGCCGCAGCCGCACGGCGCACCGCGCGAGCGGCTCGGCGAACCGCTCCTGCGCCCCGCGCATCAGGCTGGAGTGGAACGGCGCGCTGACCCGGAGCCGGACGAACGTGAGGTCCGGCAGGGCCTGCGCCAGCACCGCCCCGGCGCGCTCGACGCTCTCGGCGGTGCCCCCGATCACCACCTGGTGCGGGGAGTTGTGGTTCACCACCTCCGCGCCCGCCTCCCGGACCAGGCCGGGCGCCGGGCCGTCCTCGATGCCGGTCAGGATCAGCGCCGCCATGGCGCCGGTCCCGGGCGGCACGGCCTGCTGCATCAGGGCGCCCCGGGTGCGGACCAGGGACACCGCGTCCGCGAAGGGGAGGACCCCGGCCGCCACCAGCGCGGTGTACTCGCCGAGGCTGTGGCCGCCGAAGAGGCCGGGCGCGAAGCCGAACTCCCCGGCCGCGACCCGGTAGGCAGCCGTCTCCACGGTCAGGATGCAGGGCTGGGTGAACTCCGTGAGGTGGAGCCGCTCGTCCTTCTCGAAGCAGATCCGGGCGAGGTCCTCCCCCACCGCGTCCGAGGCCTCCTCGAAGGTGCGCCGGGCCACCTCCCAGCGCCGGTGGAGGTCGGCGCCCATGCCGGCGCGCTGCGCGCCCTGGCCGGGGAAGACCACGGCGTCCACGGTCATCGGGCCACCTCGCTCCCGGCCGCCGTGCCGCCGGCGGCGCGGGCCGGCCGGTCCGGCGCCCGGAGGTACCCGACCTCGATGCAGTGCCGCAGGTAGACCGGCATCAGTTCGGCGATGGGCGGGCAGTCGATGCCGGCCTCGGCCAGGATGGCGCGGGTGTAGGCGCAGTCCGGGTGGGTGCTGAGCTCGTAGTGCTCCTTGCCCCAGACCTCCATCGCGTACTGGATCATCTCCAGCGTCTGGCTCCGGTACGGCTCGTCCGTCCCCCGGTGGCGGAACGCCCGCTCCCTCGCCATCCGGCCGAACTCGTCGATCGAGGCGAAGCGGATGTCGTAGCCGAAGTCCCGGATGTAGTCCTGGGCCTCGAACAGGCTGCGGTGATCGGGGTTGGTCAGGTGGTAGGTCTCGCCGTAGCTGGGCCGCTTCAGCGCGAGGTGGAGCATGCCGGCGCTGACGTAGTCGACCGGGGTGATGTCCCAGTTGATCGGGGTGAGCAGGCCGGTGCCGCTCTCGATGAAGGTCTTGAAGAAGTCGTAGAACGCCCCCTTCACGCTGACCTCGGCGAAGGGGTAGCGGCCGGTTCCGCTCTCGCCCATGATGTCGCCGGGCCGGAAGATGTTCCACACCAGCCCCCGCTCGGAGGCGGCGCGCACCAGCTTCTCGGAGTGGTACTTGGTCTCCTGGTAGGGCAAGTGGTCGTACTCCTGGCCGAGTTCGAGGTCGTGCTCGGTGTAGGGCACGTTATCGCCCAGCAGGTAGTCGCCAAGGGCCGCGAAGCTGGACACGTAGACCAGGTACTTGTGCCGGCTCGCCAGGGCGAAGTCGATGGCCCGGGCGGTGCCGTCGACGTTGACCGGGGCCAGCGACTCGTAGAAGGTCACCAGCGCGGTCACGGCCGCGTTGTGGATCGTGACGTCGGTCTCCGCGGCCAGCCTGGACCAGGTGGCCTCGTCGAGGCCGAACCGGTCCTCGCCCACGTCTCCCAGCACCGGCGTCACACGGCGGTCGAACTCCTCGGCGAGCCGGCCCTCCGGGTCGTACACCTCGACGAAGTGGCGCAGGCGCTTGGCCGCCTGGGCGGTGTCCCCGCCGCGGACCAGGCAGGTGATCCGCGCCCCGGTGGTCTTCAGCAGGTCGTGCAGCAGCTTGCCGCCGAGGACGCCGGTCGCGCCGGTGATGAACACCGACTCGGCGGGGAAGGGCTCGTCGCGGGTGAACTTGTGCGGGGCGCGGGCCGGTTCGGTGAGCACCCGGTTCAGCGTCACCGAGGACGAGGCCGAGGTGAGCGTGGGCAGGGCCGCGTCGGCCGACGCGGCGGCCGGGTCCGTCGAGGTGATCAGCCCGCTCTCCAGCAGGTGCCGGGAGAAGTCGCGGATCGTGTTGTAGTCGTCGACGGCGGTGGCCGGGATGCGCACGCCGTACTGCTTCATCAGCCGGTTGAGCATCCGCACGGTGGTCACCGAGTCGAATCCGAAGTCCAGGAAGTCGGCTTCGACGTCGAGCTCCTCGACCGGCAGCTTGGTGAGGTCGGCGAAGATCCGCTGCACCGCCTCCTCCAGCTCGGCGGCGCGCGCCTCGTCGGTGCCGCTCACCGCGGGGACGGCGGGCGCCGGAGCCGCCAGGGCCGCCGGGACCGCCAGGACCTCGACCGGCCTCGACGCGGCCGCGACCGGCGCCGGTACGGCCGGCTGCGGCCGGCGGTACTCCTCGGGGACGATCCAGTGCCGGTCGCGGGAGAAGGGGTAGCCCGGCAGGCTGACGACCTGCCCGCGCCGCGTACCGCGCAGCGCCTCCCAGTCGACGAGCCAGCCGCCCGCCCACAGCTCGGCGACCCGGCCCAGGTCGCCGCGCCGGTGGAGCAGGTCCAGGTACTCGCGGTCGGACTCCGACTCACCGCCCGCGACCTCGTGGGTCCGGACGGTACCGCCGACCAGGCCGGCGCCGCCGTTCCCGGCGAGGAAGTCCTCCAGCCGGCGGGCGAGTTCGTCGGTGGAGGACGCCACGACCGCCAGCCGGTGCTCGAACACCTCGCGCCCGACCTGGAGGGTCCACGCCACGTCGGACAGCGGGACGCCCGCACCGCGCTCCGAGCGCAGGAATCCGAGCAGCCGCCGTGCCTGCTCCTCCAGCCGGTCGGCACGCCGCGCCGACAGCAGGACCAGTTCCGGCCCGGCCGGGCCGCGCTCCGCGCCGGCCCGGGGGGCGTCCTCCTCCTCCACGATCACATGGGCGTTCGAGCCGCCCGCGCCGAAGGAGCTCACCGCCGCCAGCCGGGGCGGTGCACCGGCGGGCCGCACCCAGGGCATGGCCTCGCGGGCCACCCGGAACGGGCTGTTCTCGAAGTCGATGTTGGGGTTGGGCGGGTCCGAGTGCGGGGACGGCGCGATCGTCCCGTGCTGCAGCTGCAGCAGGGTCTTGACCAGCCCGGCCGCCCCGGCGGCGGCCTCCAGGTGGCCGACGCTGCCCTTGGCCGAACCGATCGTGCAGTACCCGCGGTCCGGTGTGAACCGCCGGTACGCCTTGGTCAGACCGGTGATCTCGATCGGGTCGCCGAGCGAGGTGCCGGTGCCGTGGGCCTCGACGTAGCTCAGCCGGCGGGCGTCGACTCCGGCGCTGTCCAGCGCCTCGAGGATCAGCTCGGCCTGGGCGTTCGGATTGGGCACGCTGAAGCCGTTGGTGCGGCCGTCGTGGTTGATCTCGCTGGAGCGGATCACCCCGTAGATCCGGTCGCCGTCCGCCCGGGCGTCGGCCAGCGGCTTGAGCACCAGCGCCACCACGCCCTCGCCCGGGACGTAGCCGTCCCCGCCCGCGCCGAAGGTGCGGCAGCGGCCGTCGGTCGAGGCCCAGCGCCCCGAGCCGAGCATCAGGAACTTGCCCGGGTGGATGGAGATGTTGACGCCGCCGGCGATGGCGTAGCCGCACTCGCCGTTGCGCAGGCTCTGGCAGGCGAGGTGGATGGCCGTCAGCGAGGCGGAGCAGGCCGTGTCGACCGCGAAGCTCGGGCCGTTGAACCCCAGGTGGTAGGAGACCCGGTTCGCCACGGCCCAGTACGGTGCGATCGGCACGTCCACCAGGAGTTGGTACTCCGCGTAGTTGACCCCGGCGAAGACGCCGACGTCCTTGGTCCGGCGGCGCCGGGCACCGGCCCGGGCCCGCTCGGGGGTGTAGCCGCCGTCCTCCAGGGCGGCCCAGGCCGCCTCCAGGAACAGCCGCTGCTGCGGGTCCATGCCCTCCGCCTCGACCGGCGGGATGTTGAAGAACCGGGCGTCGAACTTGTCGACGTCGTCGATGAATCCGCCCCACTTGGCGTAGGTGGTGCCGGGGAGGTCGGGGTCGTCGCTGAGGTAGGCGCTGTGGTCCCAGCGATCGGCGGGGACCTCGACGATGCAGTCACGGCCCGCGACCAGGTTGGCCCAGAACTCGTCGTTGTCGTTGGCCATCGGGTACCGGCCGGACATGCCGATGACGGCGATGTCCCGGTCCCTCGCGCGCTCGGCGGGCGGGACGGACCCGGCCGCCGCGGGCCGGGCGACCGTCGAGGGCCGCGCGACGACGGCGGGTACCGCTTCGGGGGCGGCCGGCGACTCGGGGGCGGGCCGCGGCTCGGGAGCGGGCACCGGCTCGGGAGCGGGCAGCGGCTCGGCGGCCAGCGCGGCAAGCTGCTCGGCACGTTCGCCGGCCAGGAAGCCGGCCAGTTCACGGATCGTCCGGTACTCGAAGAAGACGGTGGCCGGCAGCGTTCCGAAGTCCTCCTCCAGCCGGGAGTTGAGCCTGGCGATCAGCACCGAGTCGATGCCGAAGTCCTGGAAGGGCGCCCGGGTGCGGACCCGGTCGGCGGGCAGCCGGGCCTCCTGGACGAACAGCCCGATCAGGTACTCCTCGGCCCGCTGCCGCAGGTCGCCGATCGGCTCCGGGACGGGCGCGGGCGCGAGGACGGGCGCGGGCTCGGCCTCGGGCGCGAGGACGGGCTCGGCGACCGGCGCGGGCTCGGGAGTCGGCGCGGAGACCGGAGCCGCCTCGGCGGCCAGCCGGGCGAGCGACGCGACGGAGGTGCGGACGCCGAAGGCGTCGGTCGAGAGGTCGATGCCGAGGGAGCGGTTGACGGCCGCGACCGCGCGGTCCCTGGCGACCCGGTCCAGGCCGAGGGCCAGCGGG
The DNA here is from genome assembly GCF_053587085.1 of Kitasatospora sp. NPDC003701. Classification (NCBI taxonomy): domain Bacteria; kingdom Bacillati; phylum Actinomycetota; class Actinomycetes; order Kitasatosporales; family Streptomycetaceae; genus Kitasatospora; species Kitasatospora sp. NPDC003701. The sequence goes on along the minus strand of NZ_JBSFNM010000024.1, from coordinate 85,647 downwards.
TCGAGCGCCGGGTCGACGTCCGGACCGGACACCCCGAGCTGCTCGGCCACCGCGCCGCGCACCGCCTCGCGGGCCTGCTCGCGCACCACCTCGCGGAGGCGGTCCGCGGCGCCCTCCCGGGCCGCCGTCGGCCCCGCCGGAGCCGGCTCGGCCGGCTCGACCTCGGGCAGCCAGTGGCGGTCACGGGCGAACGCGTAGCCGGGCAGGTTGATCCGTCGGACCGCGCCGCCCTCGTACAGCCCCGAGAAGTCCACCGCGGCGCCGGAGGTCCAGGCCGTGGCCAGCCCCTCCAGGTCCGATCCCGGCTCGGCCCGCAGCGGTGCGGCCGGCCGCGCGTCGGGGTCGGCCTGCCCCCGGTACAGGGCGGGCACCGGACCGCCCGCAGCGATCGCGCCGAGCCGCTCGGCGAGTTCCGCGGGCGAGCCGACGGTGAACGCGAGCCGGTGCTCGAAGGCGGTGCGTCCGAGCTGGAGCGTGGCCGCGACGTCGTGCGGGCTCGTCCCGGGCCGCGCCGCCAGGAAGGCGGCCAGCTCGGAGGCCTGGCGGCGCAGGCTGTCCTCCGTGCGGGCGGACAGGACGATCAGCGCCCGCGGCGAACGGGTGCGGGTCCCGGGCCGGGTGTCCGGGTGCTCCTCGACCACCAGGTGGGCGTTGGTACCGCTGAACCCGAAGGAGCTGAGCGCCGCCCGGCGCCCGGCGCCCCGCCACTCGCGCAGCTCGGTGTTGACGAAGAACGGGGTGTCCGCGAGACCGATCAGCGGGTTGGGCGCGTCGAAGTGCAGCGACGGCGGGATGCTCCGCTCCCCCAGCGCCAGCAGCACCTTGAACAGCCCCGCCATCCCGGCGGCGTGCGAGGTGTGGCCGAGGTTGCTCTTCACCGAGCCGATCGCGACCCTGCCGTTCGGGACGCCGTGGTGCCGGAACGCGGCGGTGAGCGCCTCGATCTCGATCGGGTCGCCCAGCTTGGTGCCGGTCCCGTGGGTCTCGACGTAGCCGATGGTGGCCGGGTCGATGCCGGCCGACGCGTAGACCTCCAGCTCCAGTTCGGTCTGCGAGCGGGCGCTGGGCGCGGTGATGCCGTTGGTGCGCCCGTCCTGGTTGACCCCGATGGCCTTGATCACACCGTGGATCGGGTCCCCGTCGGCCAGCGCGCGGTCCAGCGGCTTGAGCACCACGGCGCCGACGCCCTCGGCGATCACGAAGCCGTCCGCGTCCCGGTCGAAGGCGCGGCACTGCCCCTGCGGCGAGAGCATGCCGAGCGAGGAGGCCAGCCGGTGGTACTCGGGGGTGACGAAGACGGCCACGCCACCGGCCACCGCCAGCTCGCACTCACCGGCCGCGAGGCTGCGGCAGGCCTGCTGCAGTGCGACCAGGGCCGACGAGCAGGCGGTGTCGATGCCGACGCTCGGGCCGGTCAGGTCGAGGTGGTAGGCGACCCGGGCCGGCAGGATGGCCGGGCTGTTGCCGGTGAAGACGTGGTGCGAGCCCGCCTGCCCGCGCTCGCGGATCAGGTTGAGGTAGTCGGACCACGGCGCCCCGACGAAGACGCCGGTCCGGGAGCGGCGCAGCGTCGCGGCGTCGATGCCGGCGTCCTCCACCGCCTTCCAGCTCTCCTCCAGGAACAGCCGGTGCTGCGGGTCCATGAAGTCCGCCTCGGCCGGGACGATGTTGAAGAACAGCGGGTCGAAGCGGTCCACGCCGTCGAGGTAGCCGCCCCAGCGGGAGTACGTCCGGTCGGGCGCGGGCGGCCAGGGCTGGTAGTGCCGCCCGACGTCCCAGCGCTCCGCGGGCACCTCGCCCACGGCGTTGCGGCCGGCCGCCAGGTTGCGCCACAGCGCGCGGTAGTCGTCGGCGCCGGGGAAGCGCCCGGACATGCCGATCACGGCGATGTCGACCGGCCGTCCCCGCTGCGCCGTCGGCGCGGCGGCGGGCCGCCCGGCGGGGTCCGGCCCGGCCTGCGCGCCGGTCTGCGCATCGGTCCGTGCATCGGTCTGGGCGCCTGCCTCCGGAGTGGCCGCCGGGGTGCTTTCCGGTGCGGCCGCCACCACCGGCGACGGCGTGGTCGGGCGGGCACCGAGGGAGATCAGATGCTCCGTCAGCCCCCGTACGGAGGGGTGGTCGAACAGCACCGTCGGCCGCAGGTCGGTCCCGAACAGCCGGTTGACCTGGTCGGTCATCCGCACGGCCAGGATCGAGTCGACGCCGTACTCGGCGAAGGACGCCGTCGCCCGGATCTCCTGCGGCAGTGCGCCGAGGCCGTCCGCGACGATCTCCAGCACCTGCCGTTCGAGCGCCGTCGCATCCGCCTCGGCCGTCGGGGCGGGCGCTGCCGCGACGGCGGCGGTGGTGCCCGGCGCGGCCGCTGCGGGCACGGCCCGCGGACGCCCCGCGGGCGCCGGCTCGGCGACGATCACCCGGTGGCGCGGCGCCGGGTCCGCGGTCAGACCGGGGCCGTGGGCGCGCACGCCCGTGAAGCCCGCCCGTTCGAGCTGCGTCCGCCAGCCCTCGGCGGAGAGCAGCGGGGCGTTGGGGAGGCGGCGCTCCGGGTCCTGGTACCGGTGCCAGCCGTCGAGCAGACCGAGCGTCAGGTCCAGCACCGCCTGGAGCTCCGTCGCCTCGCTCAGCACCAGGCGCCCGGTCGGGGCCAGCAGCAGCCGGATCCGCTCCAGGGCCGCGGCGACGTCGCTCACGGTGTGCACGGCGTTCGCGGCGAGGACGATGTCCAGGCTCCCCGCCTCGTACCCCTGCGCGACCGGGTCGCGCTCCAGGTCGAAGGGCCGGAACGAGACGAACGGGAACTCCCGGGCGAGGGCCCGGCGCCCGTGGGCCAGGAAACTGCCGCCGACGTCGGTGTAGTGGAACTCCACCCGACGGCCGTTGCGGGCCAGCCGCTCCAGCACGACGCGGGAGGTGCCGCCGGTGCCGGCGCCGATCTCCAGCACGCGCACCGGCCGGTCCCGGCCGTGCTCCAGCCGCGCCACCGACGCGTCGACGCAGCGGGCGAGCAGGTCGCTGTAGAAGTCGTAGGCGCGGTTCCCGTGGTAGATGCCCGCCATCAACTCCATGCTCGCGCCGGGGAACAGCACCTCGGCCGCGGAGCGCTCGCCCCGCAGCACCCGGGGGTAGGCGTCCAGGCAGACGTCGACCAGCCGGACGAAGGGCGTGGCCTGGGGAAAGCGCTCCAGCAGCCGGGAGCGCAGCTCGCCGGGGGTCTGTGCCTCCTCCTCGACGACCCGGAGCACACCCGACTCCGAGCGGATGCCGCCGTGGCGCTCGACGGCGGCGAACGCCGCGCGGACGAACCGCGCGAAGCCGGGCAGCACGCCCATCCGGGCGATCAGCTCCGGCTCGGACCCGCCGGCGGCCGGCAGCCCCATGTCGCGGAACCGGTGCAGCGCCCCGACCGCCGCGAAGCGGTCGAGGTCCGGGTAGAAGTCCTCCAGTTCGTCGGCGACCGGCGTCGGCGCCGGATCGAAGTCGGCCCGGGCCGTGCCGGGTGACGGGGGCGGGGTCTCGTGCACGGGAGGCTCCTCGATCCAGAATCGCTTGCGTTCGAACGGGTATCCCGGCAGCGGCACGCGCCGCTCGGGCCCGCCGTTGACCTCGGTCCAGTCGGGCGTGGCGCCGGCGACCCAGAGCTCGGCCGCACCGTGCAGGTCACCGGCGCGGTAGCGCTCGGTCAGTGCTCCGGCGTCCCGCGCCGGACCGGCCGTCCCGGTCAGCACCCGCGCGCCGGCGCTCCCGCCGGCCAGGTAGGCGTCGAGCTGCTCGACCGCCTCGGCCGCGCTCGCCGCGACCAGGGCCAGCCGGGCCTCGAAGGGCTGGCGGCCCGCCTGGAGCGTCCGCGCCGTGTGCCGGAAGCGCCCCGGCCGGTCCGCCCTCAGGTGCTCGGCGATCCGGTTCGCGTACGCCCGCAGCCGCTCGGGGGTTCGGGCGGACAGCGGCAGCAGCTCCGGCCCGTCGGCGGCGGTCGGGGGCTCCTGCTCGACGTGCTCCTGGAGCACCACGTGCGCGTTGGAGCCGCCGGCGCCGAAGGAGCTCACGCCGGCCCGGCGCGGCAGCTCGCCCGCCGGGCCGCCGGGCCGGGGCCACGGCTCCGTCTCCTGCGGCACCCGGAACGGGGAGGCGGCGAAGTCGATCTCGGGGTTGAGCTCGGTCGAGTGCAGTGACCGGGGGATGGCGCCGTGGCGCAGTTGCAGGAGCACCTTGCTGACGGCCGCCACGCCCGCCGCCGCCTCCAGGTGGCCCACGTTGGACTTCACCGAACCCAGCGCGCACGGCTCGGTGCGGCCCGCGAACGCCTGGTGCAGCCCGACCAGTTCCACCGGGTCGCCGAGCGCGGTGCCGGTTCCGTGCCCCTCGACGTAGCCGATGGAGTCCGGGTCGACGCCCGCCTGCTCCAGGGCCCGCCCGATCGCGTCGGCCTGGGCGTTGGGGTTGGGGACGGTGAAGCCGGCGGCCCGTCCGCCGTGGCTCACCGCCGTCCCGAGGATCACCCCGTGGACGGTGTCGCCGTCGGCGAGCGCCTGCTCCCTGGGCTTGAGGAAGAGCGCGCCCACCCCCTCCCCCGGGACGTAGCCGTCGCCGCCGGCCCCGAACGAGCGGCACCGGCCGTCGCTGGAGGCCATGTTCAGGTAGTTGAGCAGCAGGAACTTGTCCGGGTGCAGGATGAGGTTGACGCCGCCGACGAGCGCCGCGTCGCACTCCCCCTCGGCAAGGCTGCGGCAGGCCAGGTGGAGTGCGGTGAGCGAGGCGGAGCAGGCGGTGTCCACCGTCATGCTCGGCCCGGTGAAGCCGAAGTAGTAGGAGACCCGGTTGGCGATGAACGCGGGCACCGAGGCGACGGTGACGGCCTCGCCCCGGCGGGCGGCCTCCGCACCGAGGAGGCGGTAGTCGGCCCAGGTGCTGCCGGCGAAGACACCCACCCGGTCGTGCGGTGCGGCGAAGTCGGCGGGCTGGTACCCGGCGTGCTCGACGGCCGCGTACGCGGTCTGCAGGAAGAGCCGCTCCTGCGGGTCCAGCACCGGCGCCAGGCTGGGCGGGATCCGGAAGAACATCGGGTCGAAGGCGTCGACCTCGTCCAGGAAGGCGCCGAAGCGGCCCGTCGGCCGGCCGCCGTCCGGGTACTCCCCCGGCCGCCAGCGCTCGGCGGGGACCTCGGTCACCGCGTCGCGGCCCTCCCGGAGGTTGGTCCAGAAGGTGTCGAGGTCGGCCGCGCCCGGGTAGCGGCCGCTCATGCCGACCACCGCGATCTCCAGCGGGCGGGCCGGACGGCGGCGGGCGGGCGGCTGCGCCACCACGGCGGGTTCGCGCTCGACGGCCAGCCCCTCCAGGGCCACCACCGGCCTGCCCTCGCCGTCGTGGAGCACCACGTCCACGGCCGCGCCGTCGGCCGCGGGCCGGGCCGCCAGCAGCACCGTCGTGCCGCAGCCGCGCCGGGCACGCACCCGGCGGACCGTCAGGCGGGCCCCGGCCGCGGGGTGGCCGAGCCGGCCGGTGGCGATCACCGTGGCGGCGACCAGGAAGGCCGGGTGGACCAGGAAGTCCTCGGCGTCGGCGCGTGCCTCGGCGGCGAGCGTGAGCTCGGCGACCACACCGTCCGCCAGCCGGGCCGCGACCCCCTGCGCGCGCAGCGAACCGGTGTACTCGGCGCCGGCCCGGTCCGCGGCCTCGTAGTCGGCGTCGACCGCCGTCGCGGACTCGCCGCCCAGGGCCCGGCGGACCGCGGCGAGGTCCAGCGGCTCCGGTTCGGTGCCCCCCTCACCCGGTACGAGGGTGCAGCGGACGACGGGTCGCCCGGCGCGGTCGGCGCCGCCGGTCGCGACCGCCGACAGCACGGCGCCCCGCGGCCCCGCCCCGGTGCGGAAGTCCAGCCGGCGCTCCGCACCGTCCGGGAGGGCGAGGGAGGGTTCGAGGGTCACCTCGCGCAGCTCCAGCCGGTCCGGTGCGATGCCGCGCAGTTCGGCGGCCCGGAGGACCGCGTCCAGGGCGCTCACCGCGGGCATGGCCGGCACGCCGTGCAGGCGGTGGTCCCGGACGAGGGCGTCGTCCGGGCCTATCCGGGTCCGGAAGTTCCCGAGTTCCACAGGATCGTGCTCCCTTGGATCGTGGCGGGCGGTCATGGCAGCAGCTCCAGCTCGAGAAGCGGTCGACGGTCCCGCCGGGCGGCGGGGGCAGGGCCGGAAGCCTCCGGGGGCACGGCCCCTGCCGGGGGCTCGGGGTGCCGGGGGTCGGCAGGGCCCGCCGGGGCCGAGGGGGCCGAGGGGCCGGCCGGCTCCGCCGGGCTCTCGGGGGCGAGCCGGGTGCTGAGGTGCCGGGCCAGGTCGGCCGGGGTGGCGTGCTCGAACACCAGCGTCGCGGGCAGCCGCAGGCCGGTCACCGTGTTGAGCCGGTTGCGCAGCTCGATGGCCAGCAGCGAGGTGAAGCCGAGGTCCAGGAACGGGTGCGCGGGGTCGGCCACGTCCGGTGACGGGTGGCCGAGCACGGTCGCCACCTCGGCGCGGACCAGCTCCAGCGCCGCCTGCTCGCGGTCCCCGGCGCCCGTCTCGCCGAGGCGCTCGCGAAGGCGCGGCGCCGCCGCGGGACGGGCGGGCGCCCCCTTCGTGCGCACCAGGCTGCGGTACAGCGGCGGCACGTCCGCGCCCTGGTCGGAGCGGAGTTCACCGGTGTCCAGCCGGGCCAGGACGGGTGCGGCGGGCTCGCTCTCGCGGGCCGCGTCGAACAGGGCCAGGCCCTGCTCCTCGGAGAGCGGGGCGAGGCCCATCCGGCGCAGCCGGCGCAGGTCGAGCTCGTCCAGGTGGCCGGTCATGCTCTCCGCCGCGGCCCACGGCCCCCAGGCCAGCGACAGGGCCGGCAGCCCCGAGGCCCTGCGGTGCGCCGCCAGGGCGTCCAGGTAGGCGTTGGCGGCGGCGTAGTTGCCCTGCCCGGGGCCGCCGAGGGTGGCGGCGGTCGAGGAGAACAGGACGAACTCGGCGAGGTCCAGGCCCTGCGTCAGTTCGTGCAGGTGGGTCGCCGCGTCCACCTTGGGGCGCAGCACCGCCGCCAGCCGGTCCGGGGTCAGCTCGGTGATCACGCCGTCGTCCAGGACGCCGGCGGCGTGCACCACCGCCGTCAGCGGGCGCGCAGCGGGGATCCGGTCCAGCAGGGCGGCCAGTGCCGCGCGGTCCGCGACGTCGCAGGCCTCGACGGAGGCCGTCGCGCCGAGTGCCGCCAGTTCGGCGACCAGCTCGTCGGCGCCCCGGGCCCGGGCCCCGCTCCGGCTGACCAGCAGCAGGTGGCGGGCGCCGTGCCGGGTCACCAGGTGCCGGGCCAGCAGCCGGCCCAGGCCGCCGGTGGCGCCGGTCAGCAGGACCGTTCCGGCGGGATCGGGCTCGCGGACCGCCTGTCGGGCCCGGGGCGCCCCGGCCAGTCGCGGCACGAGCAGCCCGCCGGCCCGCAGCGCCAGCTGCGGCTCGCCGGCGGCCAGGGCGGCGGGCAGCGCCCGCCAGGACTCGGGGTGCCCGTCGACGTCCACCAGGACGAACCGGTCGGGGTTCTCCGTCTGGGCCGACCTGACCAGTCCCCAGACCGGGGCGTGGGCGAGGTCGGTCGGGGCGCCGCCCGCCGCCACGGCCCCCCGGGTGAGCAGCACCAGCCGCGAGTCGGCGAACCGCTCGTCGGCCAGCCACCCCTGGAGCAGGGCCAGGGCGTGCCGGGTGGCCGTGTGGACGTCGTCGACCTCGGCGGCGCCCGGTGTCGCGGTGCCCAGCACGGCGAGCACCGTCCGCGGCCCGGGCGCGCCCGGCGGCAGCGAGGCGGCGAGGCCGGCCAGGTCGGCGTACCGCCGCGCCGTGACTCCCCCGGCGGCGGCGCCCTGGTCCGCTCCGATCAGGACCGGCGGCTCGGCGTCCGGTCCGTGCTCGGCCCCCGGCCGGGGCAGCGGCACCCAGTCGACGTGCAGGGCGGCGTCCCGGGTGCCGGAGCTGGTGGCGCGCAGCTGTGCGGAGGAGACGGCCTTCATGACGAAGGACTCCACCCGCAGCGCGAGGCGCCCGCTCTGGTCGGCGATGGTGAGCGTGACCTCGTCCGGTGAGATCGGCGAGAGGCGGACCCGCAGCGATCCCGGCCCCGGGGTGAACTTCCGGACCCCGGCCAGCGAGAACAGGATCGGTGCGTGCTCGGAGTCGCCGTTCTCGCCCTCGCCGAACGCCAGCAGTTGCCGGTGCACGGCCGAGTCCAGCATGGCGGGGTGGATCTCGAAGCGTTCCGCCTCGGCGCGGTACTCCTCCGGGAGGTGCACCTCGGTGAGCCAGTCGTCGCCCAGCCGCCAGGCCCGGCGCAGGCTGCGGAAGGCCGGGCCGAAGTGGTAGCCGCGCCGGTACAGCCGGGTGTAGAGCTCGTCGACGTCGACCGGGACGGCGCCCCGCGGGGGCCAGACGCCGAGGTCGGGCAGCTCGGGGCGCTCCTCCGGGCCCGAGGCCAGGACCCCGCTGGCGTTGCGGGTCCAGGCGGTGGCGCGGCTGCCGGCCCCGGTGTCGCGGCGGGAGTGGATGGTGAGCTGCCGGCGGCCCTCCTGGTCCGCTGCCCCGACCCAGACCTGTACGGAGACGGCGCCCTGCTCGGGCAGTTCCACCGGCGTCTCGAAGGTGAGGTCGTCCACCCGGTCGCAGCCGATCTGCCGGCCGGCCCGCAGGGCCAGCTCCAGCAGCGCCAGGCCGGGCACGACCACGGTCTCCATGATCACGTGGTCGGCGAGCCAGGGGTGGTCCGCCCGGGAGAGCCGGCTGGTGAACATCCAGCCCTCGCCGCCCACGACCTCGACGGCGAGCCCCATCATCGGGTGGTCCGCCGGGTCGAGGCCGAGTGCCCCCGCGCCGTCGCCCGCGGCTGCGGCGGCGGGTGCGGCGACCGGCCGGGCCTCGGCCCAGTGCCGCTGCCGCTGGAACGGGTAGGTCGGCAGCTCGACGACGCGCCCGCCGGTGGCACCGAGCACCGAGGCCCAGTCCCAGCCGACGCCGTGCACGTGCAGCTCGGCCACGGCCGAGGCCAGCGCCGCGGCCTCGCCGACCGGTCCGCGCACGGCCGGCACCAGGACGGGCGCCCGGTCGCCGCTGTTCTCCGGCAGGCAGTCCCGGCCGAGCACCGTGAGGGCGCCGTCCGGGCCGATCTCCAGGAAGGCCGTCACGCCCTGCTCGCCCAGCCACCGCATGCCGTCGGCGAAGCGCACCGCCTCGCGGACGTGGCGCGCCCAGTACGCGGGGGAGCAGATCTCGGCCGCGGTCACCGGGCCGCCGGTCAGGTTGGAGACGATCGGGATCCTCGGCGGCGACCAGGTGAGCCCGCGGGCCACCTCGGTGAACTCGGCGAGCATCCCCTCCATGTGCGGGGAGTGGAACGCGTGGCTGACCCGCAGCCGGGTCGTGCGCCGTCCGAGTTCGCGCCACGGCCGGGCCGCCTCGAACACCGCCTCCTCGTCGCCCGCGAGCACCACGGCCCGGGGGCCGTTCACCGCCGCGATGCACACCTGCCCGGCGCGGCCGGCCAGGGTCGGCGCGAGCTCCGCCTCGGAGGCCTCGACCGCGACCATCACGCCGCCGGCGGGCTGCTGCTGCATCAGGCGGCCGCGCGCCGCGACCAGCGCGGCCGCGTCGGGCAGCGAGAGGACCCCTGCGGCGTGGGCCGCGACGAGCTCCCCGACGGAGTGGCCGATCAGGTGGTCCGGTGCCAGCCCCCAGCTCTCCAGCAGCCGGAACAGCGCGGTCTCGAAGGCGAACAGGGCCGCCTGGGTGTAGACCGTCCGGTCCAGCAGCCGGGCCTCGTCCGTACCGGGCCCCGCGAACATCACCTCGCGCAGCGGACGGTCGAGGTGCCGGTCCAGCTGGGCGCAGGCGGCGTCCAGCGCCTCGGCGAACACCGGGTGGCTCGCGGCCAGCCCGGCGCCCATGCCGAGCCGCTGGCTGCCCTGTCCGCTGAAGAGCACCGCCGTCCTGGGGGTCCGGGCGGCCGTCCCCCGCAGCAGGCCGGGGTCGGACTCGCCGTCGGCCAGGGCGGCCAGGCCGCGCAGCAGCGCCTCCCGGTCGTCGGCGAGCACCACCGCCCGCTGCTCGAAGCTCGTGCGCGCGCTCGCCAGGGTGTACGCCACGTCCGCCGGGTCGAGCCCGGGGCGGGCTACCAGGTGGTCGCGCAGCCGGCGGGCCTGCGCCTGGAGGGCGGCCTCGCCGCGCCCGGAGACCGGGAAGGCGGCCCGGGTCCGCTCGGCGGGCGACGGCGCCGCCGGGGGCTCAGGGGCCGTCGTGGCCCGCGGGGGCTCCTCCAGCAGCACATGGGCGTTGGTGCCGCTGATCCCGAAGCCGGAGACTCCGGCGCGGCGCGGCCGGTCGGCGCGCGGCCAGGGCCGGGGCTCGGTGAGCAGCCGGACGGCGCCGGCCGACCAGTCGACGTGCGGGGTGGGCCGTTGCGCGTGCAGGGTCCGCGGAAGCACCTCGTGGCGCATCGCCTGCACCATCTTGATGACGCCCGCCACGCCGGCGGCGGCCTGGGTGTGACCGATGTTCGACTTGAGGGTGCCCAGCCAGAGCGGGCGGTCCGCGGCGCGTTCGCGTCCGTAGACGGCCAGCAGCGCCTGCGCCTCGACGGGGTCGCCGAGCCGGGTGGCGGTGCCGTGCGCCTCGACCGCGTCGACGTCGCCGGCGCGCAGCCCGGCCCCGGCGAGCGCCTCCCGGATGACCCGCTGCTGGGACCGGCCGTTCGGGGCGGAGAGCCCGTTGCTGGCGCCGTCCTGGTTGACGGCGCTGCCGCGGACCACCGCGAGCACCGGGTGGCCGTTGCGGCGCGCGTCCGACAGCCGCTCCAGCAGCAGCATCCCGGCGCCCTCGGCCCAGCCCGTGCCGTCGGCCTCGGCGGAGAACGAGCGGCAGCGGCCGTCCGCGGCCAGCCCGCGCTGCCTGCTGAACTCCAGGAACAGCGTGGGCATCGACATCACCGTGACACCGCCGGCCAGCGCCAGCGTGCTCTCGCCCCGCCGCAGCGACTGGCAGGCCAGGTGCAGGGCCACCAGCGAGGAGGAACAGGCGGTGTCGACCGTGACGGCGGGGCCCTCCAGGCCGAGCGTGTAGGCCACCCGTCCGGAGACCACCGAGGCGGACACCCCGGTCAGGCGGTAGCCCTCGGCGCCGCCGTCGGTCGCCCGCAGCCGCTCGTCGTAGTCCTGCCCGGCCACGCCGGTGAAGACGGCCGTGCGGCTGCCGCGCAGTGACCGGGGGTCGATGCCGGCCCGCTCGAAGGCCTCCCAGGCGGTCTCCAGGACGAGGCGCTGCTGCGGGTCCACCGTCGCCGCCTCGCGGGGGCTCAGGCCGAAGAAGCCGGCGTCGAACCGCGTCGCGTCGGCGAGGAAGCCGCCGTGCCTGACGTAGCTCGTGCCCGCGTGGTCCGGGTCCGGGTCGTAGAGCGCGTCCAGGTCCCAGCCGCGGTCCTGCGGGAATCCGGTGACGGCGTCGGTACCGGTGTCGACCAGCCGCCACAGGCCCTCCGGGTCCTCCACCCCGCCCGGGTAGCGGCAGCTCATCGCCACGATCGCGATCGGATCGTCCGGCTCCTGCGAGCGGCGCTCCGGCGGCGCCGTGGCACCGGCCGGCTGCTCCCCGGCGAACTCGGCCGCCAGGTGCCGGGCCAGCGCGCCCGCCGAGGGGTGGTCGAAGACCACCGTGGTGGGCAGCCGGAGTCCGGTCGCCCGCACCAGCCGGTCGCTCAGCTCGACGACGGTGAGCGAGTCGAAGCCGAGCTCGTCGAAGGCCCGCGCGGGATCGATCGCGTCCGGACCGCCGTGCCGCAGGACGGCCGCGGCCTCGGCCCGGACCAGTTCCAGCAGCAGCGCGTCGCGCTCGGTGGCGGACAGCGCGGCCAGCCGCTCCCCGAGGCCGCCGTCGGGCGCCGGCCCGGCGGCGGCCGGCGTCCACGGCAGCTCGGCGAGCAGCGGGCCGGGGCGCGCGGCGGTGAAGACCGGGGCGAACCGCTGCCAGTCGACGTCCGCGACGACCAGACAGCCCTCGTCCGCGGCGACCGCCTGCTGGAGCGCGGTGAGGGCGAGCTCGGGTGCCATCGGCGCGAGGCCCTGACGGCCCAGCTGCTCGGCGCCGACCTCGGTGACCATGCCCTCCCCCGCCCAGAAGCCCCAGGCGACGGCGGTGCCCGGCAGACCGCGCGACCTGCGCCGTTCCACCAGGGCGTCGAGGTGGGCGTTGGCGGCCGCGTAGAGGCCCTGGCGCCGCCCGCCCCAGATTCCGGCGCCGGAGGAGAACACCACGAAGGCGTCCAGCGGCCGCTCGGCGCCGAAGAGTTCGTCCAGGTGGACGGCCCCGCGCGCCTTGGCGTCCAGGGTGGCGGCCAGCTGCTCCGGCGTCGCGTCCGCCAGCGGGACGGTGCCGCCGACCCCGGCGGCGTGGAAGACGGCCCGCACCGGGGTGCCCCGCGCCTCCAGCGAGGCCACCAGCGCGGCGAGCGCGGCGCGGTCCGCGACGTCGCAGGCGGCGACGGTCGCCTCGGCGCCCAGGGCGGCGAGTTCGGCGGTGAGTTCGGCCGCACCAGGCGCGGCCGGGCCACGCCGGCCGGCCAGCACCAGCCGGCGGGTGCCACCGGCCGCGAGCCGACGGGCGAGCTGCCCGCCGACCGCGCCGGTCCCGCCGGTGATCAGGACGGTGCCGTCGAACCGCCAGGGGCGTTCGGGCCCCGGCCCGGCGGTCGGCGCGGGCACCAGCCGGCGGGCGAACACCCCGTCGGCGCGCAGGGCCACCTGGTCCTCACCGGTCGCCCCCGCCAGCACGGCCGCGAGCCGGGCCCGGCCGCGCTCGTCGGACGCGGCGGGCAGGTCGACCAGTCCGCCCCAGCGGCCCGGGTGCTCCAGGGCCGCGACCCGGCCCAGGCCCCAGAGCCGCGCCCGGTCGGGCCGGGTCACCGCGTCCGAGCGGCCGACCTGGACGGCGCCCCCGGTCGCGCACCACAGGGGTGCCTGCTGGTCGAGGTCCCCGAGTGCCTGGAGCAGGGCCAGCGTGCCGGCCGTGGCGGCGGGCTCCCCGGCCTCGGCCGGGCCGCCGTCGCGGGCCTCGTCGCCGTCGTCGCCGTCGTCGCCGGTGAGCGCCAGCAGGGACAGCACGCCCACGACGGGACCGTGCTCCGGACCGGCCGACGCCGCCCGCAGCCGCTCCGCGACCGCGGCCCGCCCGGTGTCGGCGCCGACCGCGACGGGCACGACGCGGGCCCCGTGCCCGGTCAGCGCCCGCACCGCGTCGGCCGCCGCCCCGGTGGTCGGGACGGCGCTCGCGCCGAACGGCAGCACCACCAGCCACACGCCGTCGAGACGGGCGTCGCCCGGGGGCGGCGCCACCGGCCGCCAGGCGACCCGGTAGCGCCACCCGTCGATGACCGCCCGGGACTCCCGGCCGCGCTGCCACGCGGAGAGCGCCGGGAGCAGCTCGCCGAGCGTGCTGTCCCCGCGGACGTCCAGCGCACCGGCCAGGGCGTCCACGTCACCCCGGCCGACCGCCTCCCAGAACTCGGCGTCGACCGCGGCGGGACGCGTCGCGGACGCGGACTCCCGGGCGGGCGGGCGGGGTTGGAACCGCTCGCGCTGGAAGGCGTACGTCGGCAGGTCGACCGGCGGCACCGGGCCCGGCGCCCCCGGCCAGCTCACCTCGGCGCCCCGGACGTACCGCTCGGCGAGCGCCCGCAGCGGCTCCCCGGCCGGCGCCGCGGCCGCACCGGCCGGGTCCGCCGGCCGCGCGGGATCGACCACTCCCTGGAGCAGCCGGTCGGACGGGAGGCCGCGCTCCAGCGCCTCCAGCCCGGCCAGCAGCTCGGCCGGCCCGGTGCCGAGGACGACCGCGCGGTGCTCGAAGTGGGCGCGGCCGAGGGCCAGCGTGCGGGCCACCTCCTCCGGCGCGTACCCGGGCGCGGCCGACAGCCGCCGGTGCAGCCGCCCGGCCTGGGCCCGCAGCGCCTCGGCGCTGCGGGCGCTGACCGGCCAGGCGGTCGGCCCCGCGCCGGTCACCGACGCCGCCACCGGACCGGCGGGCGACCCGGCCGACGCGGACGGCGGTTCGGCGGGCGACTCCTCCAGCACGGCGTGCGCGTTGGTGCCGCTGATCCCGAACGCGGAGACGGCGGCGCGGCGCGGCCGGTCCTCGGTGCGCCGCCAGGCGACCTCGTCGGCCAGCAGCGCCACCGCGCCCCGCGACCAGTCGATGTGCGGGGAGGGCTGCTCGACGTGCAGGGTGCGCGGCAGCCGCTCGGCGCGCAGTGCCATGACCAGCTTGATGATTCCGGCCACGCCGGCCGCCGCCTGGGTGTGGCCGAGGTTGGACTTCAGCGACCCGAGCCACAGCGGTGCGTCGGCGGACCTCCCCCGGCCGTAGACCTCCTGCAGCGCCTGGGCCTCGATCGGGTCGCCGAGTGCGGTGCCGGTGCCGTGCGCCTCGACCGCGTCCACGTCGGCGGCGGCCAGTCCGGCGTTCTCCAGGGCCTGCCGGATCACCCGCTGCTGGGACGGGCCGTTGGGCGCGGTCAGCCCGTTGCTGGCGCCGTCCTGGTTGACCGCGCTGCCCCGGATCACCGCGAGCACCGGGTGTCCGTGCCGCCGCGCGTCCGACAGCCGCTCCAGGAGCAGCAGCCCGGCGCCCTCCGCCATGCCGAAGCCGTTCGCCCCGGCACCGAAGGCGCGGGAGCGGCCGTCCGGGGAGAGCGCCCGCTGCCTGCTGAACTCGACCAGCGGACCGGGGGTGGCGAGCACGGTCGCGCCGCCGGCCAGGGCCAGCGTGCACTCGCCCTGGCGCAGCGCCTGGCAGGCGAGGTGGACGGCGACCAGCGAGGAGGAGCAGGCGGTGTCGACCGTGATCGCCGGCCCCTCCAGACCCAGCGTGTAGGCGATCCGGCCGGAGGCGACGCTCGCGGCGGTGCCGGTGAGCAGGTAGCCGCCCAGGTCCGTCGGGGCGTCGTCCATCCGGACGGCGGGGTCGTAGTTCATGACACCGGCGAAGACCCCGGTCCGGGTGCCGCGGAGCGACTGCGGCGCGATCGCCGCGCGCTCCAGCGCCTCCCAGGCGGTCTCCAGCAGCAGCCGCTGCTGCGGGTCCATGGCCGCCGCCTCGCGCGGGCTGATCCCGAAGAACGCCGCGTCGAAGCCGAACGGATCGCCCAGGAACCCGCCGTCGGCGGCGTAGCTGGTGCCCTCGTGCTCCGGGTCGGGGTGGAAGTGGCGGTCCCGGTCGTGGCCGCGGTCCGCGGGATAGCCCGCGATGACGTCCCGCCCCTCGGCGACGAGGCGCCACAGCTCCTCGGGGGTGTCGGCGCCGCCGGGCAGCCGGCAGGCCATCGAGACGATGGCGATCGGTTCGGACCGGCCCTCCTCCACGGCGGTCAGCCGCTGCCGGGTGCTGTGCAGATCGGTGGTGACCCGCTTCAGGTAGTCGAGGAGCCGATCGTCGTGCTGAGCCATTCGGAAGACCTCACTCACGGCAGGGACGGGGGCGGTGCGGCGTTCAGCCCGCGGACGGCCCGAACTCGTGGTCGATGAAGGCGAAGACCGCGTCGGCGTCGGCCGCGCGCAGGACGTCGAGGATGTGGGAGCCGACCTCGGGCGGCGCCACGCCGGCCGGCGGCGCCACGTCGGCCTGCGGCTCCGGGCCGGGCAGGCCGGTGCCGTCGGGGGAGCCCGGTTCGGTGTGCAGCCACTGCGCCAGGGCCGTCGGCACCGGGTGGTCGTAGACGAGCGTGGCGGGCAACGGCCGCCCGAGTGCGGTGGACAGGCGGTGGCTGAGTTCCACGGCGATCAGCGAGTCCACGCCGAGTTCCTTGAAGGTGAGCCCGGGGTCGATCGCCTCGGGCCGGGCGTGGCCCAGCATCGCCGCGACCTCGCTCCGCACCAGCCCGAGCAGGGGGTGCTCCGGGTCGGGCAGGGGGTGCTCCGGCCCGGGTGGCTCGGTGGCGACCGGTGCCGCCGGGCCCGCCGGCTCGGCGGCGATCGGCCGCGCGGCCGCCGTCGGCGCCGTGGCGACCGGCTCCACCGGTGCCGCCGGGTCGGCCGGTGCCGCGCTCCCGGGGCGCCGGCGCCGGAAGGGGTAGCCGGGGAGTCCGCCGCGGCGGACTCCGTGCGCGGCACCCACCCGGGCCCAGTCGATCTCCGCCCCCGCCGCGTACAGCCCGCCCAGCGCACGCAGCGCGGTGGCCCGGTCGGACGCCCCGCGGCGCAGGCTCGGCAGCCGCAGCAACCGCTCGGGCCGGTCCGCGGCCCGCGCGGCGAGGTCGAGCAGGACGGGGTGCGGCCCCGCCTCCAGCAGCACGGTCGCCTCCAGCCGCTCGACGGTGCCCAGCGCGGCGGCGAACCTGACCGGCTCCCGGGCCTGCCGCCGCCAGTACGCGGCGTCGAGCGGGGCCGTGACCACCTCCCCGGTCAGCGTGGAGACCATGGTGGTCCTCGGGACACCGGGCGCGATCGCGGCGGCGGCCTGCTCGATCGCGTCCAGCGCCGGCTCCATGAGCGCCGAGTGGAAGGCGTGCGGGACCGGCAGCGCGGTGCAGTCGAGCCCCCGGCCGGACAGGGTCCGGGCCAGCCGTTCGACCTCGTCGCGCGGGCCCGACAGCACGACCTCGCCCGCGTGGTGGTGGGCCGCGACGGCGACCGCCCCCGCCGACGCGGCGGCCCCGGCCGCGGCGACCTGCGCGGGCTCCCCGCGCACCGAGAGCATCGCCCCGCCGGGCGGGAGCGCCTGCATCAGCCGACCGCGTTCGGCGGCCAGCAGGATGCCCTCGCCGGGCGTCATGGCCCCCGACGCGCAGGCGGCGGCCAGTTCCCCGACCCCGTGGCCGAGCAGCACGTCCGGTCGCAGGCCCCAGGAGTGCCAGAGCCGCCACAGCGCCCACTCGACGGCGAACAGCGCGGGCTGGGCCGCCTCCGTCCGGTCCAGCACATCGGTCTCCGCCGGCCCGGGGTGGAGCACCGACCGCAGCCGCCGGCCCCCGGGCAGCGGGCCGAGCAGTTCGTCGCACTCGTCGACCGCCGCCCGGAAGACCGGCTCGGTGAGGTACAGCCCGCGCCCCATCCCGGCGTACTGCGACCCCTGCCCGCCGAACAGCACCGCCACCCGGGGCGGCGCCCCCGGCTGCGGCGCCGACCCGGGGAGGTCGTCCACCGCCCGGCCCGCCGCGAGCGCGCGCAGCCGGAAGCGGGCGTCCTCCGGGGAGTCCGCCAGGACGGCCGCGCGATGGGCGAAGTGCGTCCTGCCCTCCCCCGCGGTACGGCAGACGTCCGCGAGCGCGGGCTCGGGGGCGGCCGCCAACCGCCGCGCAAGGCGGCCGGCCAACTCGGCCAGGGCCTGCGGGCTGCGGGCGGAGAGCGGAAGCAGGTGGGTCCCGGCGCCCGGCCCGGGGGTGGGCGCCGGCGGCGGGGCCTCCTCCACGATCAGGTGCGCGTTGGTGCCCGCGAGGCCGAACGAGCTCACCCCGGCGCGCCGCACCCGCTCGCCCCGGGGCCAGGCCCGTTCCTCGGTCGGCAGCGCCAGCCGGCCGGCGGCCGCGGCGAGCGCGGGGTGCGCGGACGCCAGGTGCAGGTGGCGCGGAATCCGCTCGTGCTCCAGCGACAGCACCACCTTGATCAGCCCGGCGATTCCGGCGGCGGCCTCCAGGTGTCCGATGTTGGTCTTGACCGAACCCAGGACCAGCGGGCCCGCACCGGCCGGGCGGTCCGCGACGACCGCGCTCAGCGCCGTCAGCTCGGCGAGGTCGCCGACCGGGGTGCCGGTGCCGTGCGCCTCGATGTGGTCGAGCTCGCCGGCCCGGAGCCGCGCGGCGGCCAACGCGTCCTGCACGAGGCTCCGTTGCGCCGCCGGGTCCGGGGCGGTCAGGCCGGTGGCGGAGCCGTCGTGGTTGACGGCGCCGCCCCGGATCAGGGCCCGGACCGGGTCGCCGTCACGGCGCGCGTCGCCGAGCCGCTTGAGGACGACGAAACCGCCGCCCTCCCCCCGCACGTAGCCGTCGGCGGACTCGTCGAAGGCCCTGCACCGACCGTTCGGCGACAGCGTTCCGAGCCGGTCCATGGCGGCGGTGGTGGCTCCGGAGGACAGCACGTTCACGCCGCCCGCGAGGGCGACGGCGCTCTCGCCCAGCCGCAGGCTCTGGCACGCGAGGTGGACCGCCACCAGGGAGGAGGACGAGGCCGTGTCCACCACCAGGGCGGGGCCCGCCAGTCCGAGCAGGTGGGCGACCCGGCCGGCGGTCAGCGCGGTGAGACCGCCGGTGACCGCGTAGGGGTCGGTCGCGGCGGGGTCGGTCGCGGCGGCGTCGGCCTCCTTGCGGTCCGGGGCCACCGCCCCGACGAAGACCCCGGCGCGGGTACCGGCCAGCCCGCCGGGCGCGAGCGCGGCGTCCTCCAGGGCCTCCCACGCCAGTTCCAGGGCCAGCCGCTGCTGCGGGTCGACCAGCGCCGCCTCACGGGGTGACAGACCCATGAACGCGGCGTCGTACTCGTCCACCGCGTCGAGCAGTCCGGCGCGGCGCTTCGCCTCGGCGAGCCCGGCATCCGGCGCCCAACGGCCGGCCGGCACGGGGACGACGGCATCACCGGCGCGGGCGAGCAACTCCCAGAACCCGGCCGGGTCGTTCGCGCCACCGGGGAGGCGGCAGCTCAGCCCGATCACGGCGATCGGCTCGTCCCAGGCGGCGGGCGGGGTCGTGGCGGGCGGGGTCGTGGCGGGCACCGTCGTCACCGGTCCCTCCGTGCGTGCTGCGACACGGCGGCTCCCCGCCGCCGGTCGTACGGCTCGGCGCCGACACCGGCGCGGGGAGGACAGAACAGTGGCCGCGCGGCAGCGCAGGCACGCCGGCGGACCCACCGGCGCTTCGTCTCGGGCACCCGTGCTCCCTCATGAGGTTTGCGTGGACAGGCCGAACCGACCGCGACCGGGCGAAGGCCGCAGTGGATCGGGACGGAGGTCGGTGCGCCGGCACACCCACGGGCTCGCGCACTCGTCCGAAAGCCGACCGCGTCGTCGCAGACGGACGTCAAGCAGTCTCACAATGATCCGCTCGGGGCGACAACCCCTGTTTTTCTAGGGGAGTTGACTCCGCGTCACCTGTCCGCCCGACCCGGTCGTTAGGGGTGCCCGGGAGCGTCGAGCACCTCGGCGAGCTGAGCCCGACGCTTGACGTGCAGCTTGCGGTAGACGCTCGTGAGGTGCTGCTCCACCGTGCTGACGGTGACGTTCAGGGCGAGCGCGATCTCGCGGTTGTACCGGCCCTCGGCGGCCAGCCTCGCCACCCGCTGTTCGGCCCGGCTGAGCTGCGCGTCCGCGTCCGCCTGGGCGGCCGGAGCCGTAGCGACCGGAGCCGTTCCGACCGGAGCGGACACGGCACCGCCGGACACGACGCCGGCGACCGGCTCCGCCGCCCCGAGCCGGGCCACCAGGGGTTCGGCACCGCACTCCTCGGCCAGCGCCAGCGCCTCGCGGCGGAACGCCTCGGCACGGTCGCCGTGGCCCGTCGCCCGCTCCGCGTCGGCGAGATCGGCCACCGCGCGGGCCTGCTCCAGCCGGTCCCCGCAGTCGCGCAGCAGCTCTGCGGCCTCCCGCAGCAGCGGCAGGCGCTGCTCGGCCGGCAGCGTCGCGGCGCGCAGCCGCAGCGCCAGCGCCCGCGGGCGCAGGGCGGGGCCGTCCGCGCACCGGGCGATCTGGCCGGCCGCGTAGCGGGCGGCGGCGGACGGATCCCCGAGCGCCAGGCACGCCTGCGCCGCGGAGCTGCGCCACGGCACCAGCCCGGGGTGGTCGATGCCCCAGGCGACCATCAGCTCACCGCAGGTCAGGAAGTCGCCCAGGGCTTCGCGCGGGTGCCCGCCGGCCAGGCGGTGATGCCCGCGCGCGTGCAGGTAGGGGAGGCCGAAGCGGGTCTGCAGGCTCGCCGGGTGCAACGGCAGCTCCAACAGCTCCGCCGCCCGGAGCAACTCCCCGCGCTCGGTCAGGGCCCGTACCAGCACGGCCAGCGGCACGGTGTACCCGATCCCCCAGGCGGCCGGCCGGAGTGCGGCCAGCGCGGCCCGGGCGCAGGATCCGGCGGCGCCGAGCGCGCCCGACCGCAGCGCGATCTCCGCCTGGAGCTCGGCCACCAGCGCCCGCCCGACGGGCCCGGACACGCCGGGGAGCACCTCCGTCAACCGGGCCGCCCAGTTCCGGGCCCTGGGCGTCTGCTCCAGGTACACGAGCACCTGGAGGGCCCGGAGCGCCGCCTCCGGCTCCCCGTCGCTGCCGACCGACAGGGCCAACAGCCGTTCGGCGGCGGCGCAGGTCTCCTCGTCGCCCCGGCCCGACAGCACCGCCACCAGCAGGGCGGAGGCCCGCTCGATCGGGGGAGCGGTCGTGTCGTGCAGCTCGACCGGTGGCAGCTGCCCCTGCATCGAGGGGTGGGAGTGCGCCAACCAGAGCCGGGCGAGCCGCAGTTCCGGTGCCGGCTCCCCTCCGTCGGCCCGTCGGGCCGCGCCGAGGATCTCGACGACCGGCTCGAACCGGCCGTGCCACAGCAGCGCCCGGAGCAGCTGGGCGGTGTGCCTACCGCCCAGCTGCCCCCGGTCCTGGGCGGCGATGAGCGCCGGCAGGTGGCGCGCGGCGACCTCCGGATCCTGCCGCCATTCCAGCAGGGCCAGCTTGGAGACGATCCGCGCCCTGCGGCCGGGATCGGGGCAGACCGCGGCCGCCTGCCGCAGGCAGGCCGCCGCCAGCTCGGTACGACCCGCCGCCAGCGCCTTCACCACCACCTCCTCCAGCAGCCGCAGCAGCATTTCGCCGCAGCCCTCCCCCACCTCCAGCAGGTGCTCGGCGACGGCGGTGACCTCCGCGCCCTCCTCGTGGAGCAGTTGGGCCGCCGTGCAGTGCAGGTCCGCCCGTTCCTCCGGGTCCATGTCGTCCAGCAGCGCGTCGCGCGCCTCGGCGCGGCGCAGGCCCCGGCCGTCGGTCAGCCCCGCCGCCTCCAGGGTCCGCAGCGCCTGGGCGACGGTGCGTTCGTCCACGCCCGCCAGCCGGGCGAGCGAGGCGGGTGCGGGGGAACCGCCCAGGACGGCCAGCGCACGCGCCACGGGGAGGACCCCGGGCCAGCTCCGCCGGACGGCGCCGACCGCGGCCCGGCGGTAGGCCGCTCCGAGCCCCGGCGCGGCGGCGCCGGGGTCGAGCGCCTCCCAGTCCGCCGCCACGGCCCTCACCAGGGCCGGATTGCCACCGGTGGCGGCGTGACACTCCGTCACGAGCTGCCGGGCCCGCTCCGCCCCGACCCGCCCGGCCAGCAGCCGCTCGACGTCGGCCGGGGACAGCGCTCTGAGCTCGATGCTGCGGAACGTCCGGAGCCGGGGCAGCTCGCCCCGCAGTTCTCCCAGCGACGAGTGGGGGTGGTACCCCTCCGTCAGCACCACCGTCACCCGCGCCGAATCCGCGCGCCGGGCGAAGTACAACAAGCAGTGCAGCGAGGCGAGATCGGCGTCCTGGACGTCGTCCACCGCGATGACCACCGTCCGCTCGGCGGCGAGCTCCCGGAGGTCGGACCAGAGCCGATGAGCCAGCTCCGCCCCGGAGACGTCCTGCGTCGGACAGCGCACGCCCTCGGCGCTGCGCGAGCGCACCAGGTGGGCGAAGAGCTGGCGCATCACGCCCATGTCGAGGTCCCGCTCGAAGGACCACGCCGCGGCCTCCAGCACCAGCGCGCCCCGCGCCCTGGCCTCGCCGAGGACCTGGCGCAGCAGGGCCGATTTGCCGCTGCCCGCCGGGCCGCTGACCAGGGCGAATCCGCCGCGGCCCCGGCACGACCGGTCGAGGAGGTCCGCCAGATCGGCGCTCGACCGCTCACGGGCGACCAGCCCCGGCACCTCGGCCTCGCCCGGCGGATCCGCCGGGCGGTACTCCGCCCCGTACTCTCTCCGCGCAGGGACTACCGTCACACGGGCCCAGCTCGTCACTCGAATCCCCCATCCGAGTCGGTTACCACATGCGTTCGAAACGTTACCCAGGCCGCAACCCGACCACCAAGGTCAATTTCGTGTCCGCACTACGACGGAGCGTGATAGCCGGTGCTCATCACCGACACCGCGCTCGCGGGAATCATGGACTCGGGAACGGCGACGACCACGGACCGGACACCCCCTACCCGAGGGCACTCCTCGGCCGGCCGAAGATAGGGGTCAGCCGCGGGAACCCGCCTGCCAGCCCGTCGCGTTGAGCCCTCGAAGACGTCCGGAGCGAGCGTGAGGACCCATCAGTCGTGCCGAGGATTCCCACCGTCACCCTCAACAACGGCGTCACCATGCCGTCCGTCGGTTTCGGGACGTCGCAGGTGTCGGACCGCAGCGCCGCGGCCGTGGTCGGGACGGCCCTGGAGGCGGGCTACCGGAGCGTCGACACGGCCGGTGTCTACGGCAACGAGTCCGGCGTCGGGCGCGGCCTGGCGGCGTCGGGGGTGCCGCGCCGCGAGCTGTTCGTCACCACCAAGGTCTGGACCGACAGCCAGGGGTACGACCCCGCGCTGCGCGCCCTCGACGCGTCGCTGACGAGGCTGGGGCTCGACCACGTCGACCTGTACCTGATCCACTGGCCCGCCCCCGCCCTCGACCGGTACGTGGACACCTGGCGCGCCTTCGAGAGGATCCTCGCCGACGGCCTGGCGCGCGCCGTCGGCGTGTCCAACTTCCAGCCCGCGCACCTGCGCAGGCTCTTCGAGGCGACCGGTACCGTGCCCGCCGTGAACCAGGTCGAGCTCCACCCGCGGCTGCAGCAGCACGCCCTGCGCGCCGTCCACGCGGCCCACGGCATCGTCACCGAGGCGTGGAGCCCGCTCGGCAGGGGCCAGGGCCTGTTGCGCGAGCCCGCCTTCGCGTCGATCGGTGCCAAGTACGGCGTGTCCCCCGCGCAGGTGGTGCTCCGCTGGCAGGTGCAGCAGGGCCACGTGGTGATCCCGAAGTCCGCCTCCCGCGAGCGGATGCGGGAGAACCTCGACCTGTTCTCCTTCGCCCTGGACGCCGACGACCTGGCGACCGTGGCCGCCCTCGACGCAGGAGGCCGGATCGGCCCCGACCCGGACACGTTCAACGTCGCCTGACCCGGCCCCGGTCCCGGCTCCGGTCCCGGCCCCGGCCGGCGGCGTTCGCGGCCCCGAGCCGGGCGCCCGGCCGCTCGCCCTGCTGTCGGGCGGGTGGCGGCATAGCCTGGACGCAGGCCTGGACGCAGACCCGGACGCGGTTCCCGGTGCGAGCACCGGGCCGTCCCGCGATGCCGCCCCGCAGTCAGGAGGAGCCGGCCATGAGAAACCCCGTCGTCGTGGGTGTCGCCGCTTCGCAGTCGAGCCTGGAGGCCGTGGACTGGGCGTCGGACGAGGCCTGGCTGCGGGAGGCACCGCTGCGCCTGGTCCACGCCTGGTTCGGTGAAGCGGCGCACGCTCCCGCGGGCCAGGAGACACGGCTCAGCCAGGAGGCGGGCGCCGTTCTGCTCGACGCGGCACGTGCCCAGGTGCTGCTCCGCCACCCCGGCCTCGACATCGCCACCGAGCTGGTGGACGACCACCCGCGGCAGGCATTGTCCGAGGCCTCCGGCGGCGCACTGCTCCTGGTCCTGGGCGCGCGCGGCTCGGGAGGCTTCCCGCGCCTGCTGCTCGGCTCGACCGGCCTCCAGACCGCCGCCCACGCCGACTGCCCGGTCGTCGTGGTGCACCCCGCCAAGGCGGAAGCCGGCGGGGTGCTGGTGGGCGTCCAGGGCAGGGGGCACGACGACGAGGTGCTGGACTACGCGTTCGACTCCGCGCGGCGGCGGAACCTCCCGCTGCTCGCCGTCCACGCCTGGGCCTATCCGCTGGTCGCCGGCCCCGCGCACGACCTCCCCCTGGTCTACGAGGAGGCGGACATCGCCGACGAGCACGAGCGGCTGCTGGCCGAGGTGCTGGCCGGCCGGCGTGAACGGTACCCGGAGGTCACCGTCACGGCGACCTCGGTCCGGTCCAACCCGGCCCGGGAGCTGGTCGCCGGGTCGCAGACGCAGCGGCTGGTCGTCGTCGGCCGGCACGGCGAGCCGCGCGGACCGCTCGGCAGGCTCGGCTCGACCAGCCAGGCGGTGGTCCAGCACGCCGGTTGCGCGGTCGCCGTCGTGCCGGGCTGAGCCCCGGCGCCGGATCCGGTGGAGGAGCCATGACGTCCGCCAGCAGCAACCGTCCGATCGTCCTCGGCGTGGACGCGCTCGCCCCGGGGGCCACACCGGTGGCCTGGGCCGCCGACGAGGCGGACCTCGGCGGCCGGCCGCTGCGGCTGGTCCACGCCCTGCCGCCGACCTCCCAGGACCGGCGCGCGCTCGGGGCGGAGCAGTACCGCGAGGAGCTGCGCGAGCGCGGCCGGCGGGCGCTGGACGAGGCCGCCGCCCTCGCCCTCCGACGGCACCCGGACCTGTCGGTGACCGCGGCCGTCGCGGAGGACGTCGCCGCCCCGGCGCTCTGCCGGGAGTCCGCGCACGCCGCGTTCGTCGTCCTGGGCTCGCGCGGGCTGAACCGGCTGGAGGAGGTGCTGAGCGCCTCCTCGGTGACCGTCCCGGTGAGCGCCCAGGCCCACTGCCCGGTGGTGGTGGTCCGCGAAGCGGAGGACGCCGCCCGGGAGGAGCCGGCGGAGCCCTACGTCGTGGTCGGCGTGGACGGCAGCCCGTCCTCCGCGGCGGCGGTGGAGTTCGCCTTCGACCTCGCCACCCGGCACCGGGCCGCGCTGCACGCCGTCCGGGTCCGGCGGTCGCGCCGGAGCGCCCAGGTCGACGAGGACGCGGCCGACGAGGAGCTGCGGCAACTCCTGGACGAGGCGACGGCCGGCCGCCGGGCCGCGTACCCCGACCTCACGCTCACCCGTGCCGTGCTCCTCGGCCACCCCGTCGAGGAGCTCGCCAGGGCCTCCGAGCACGCGATCGGCGTCGTGGTGGGGCGCCGCGGGCGCGGCGGGTTCACCGGCATGCGGCTCGGGTCCGTCCCGCACGGGCTGCTGCACCGCGCCCACTGCCCGGTCGTCACCGTGCCCGCTCCCCCGGACATCGGGCACTGAGCGGCGCGGGTCGACGGGCACTGAGCGGCGCGGGTCGACGGGCACTGAGCGGCGCGGCCCTCCCGCCGGAACCTTGACGCCGGGGTAACGCCCGGCCCGTTCCGTGACGGCGATACTGGGAGGGTCGCGAGCGGCGGATCCGGCGCACGGGTTCCGGGACGGGAGGAACCGTGGGAACGACGACCGGGATCGCCGCCGCCCTGGCGGTGTTCGCGGGGCTGGGCGGCCTCGTCGCCCACCTGGCCGGCGTGGCGGGCCTGCGGGATCTCCAGCGGCTGCGCCGGGTCGGCGTGCCGGTGCGGGCGTTGGTGCGCGAGCGCCTCCCCGCACCGGAGGACCGCTCGGCCGTCTCCCGTCCGCTGCTGCAGTTCACCACCGAGGACGGCCGTGTGGTGGAGGTGTTCTCGCCGGTGCCGTCGAGCCGGCGGGTGCCCCTCGTCGACGGCTCCTACGTCGCGCTCCGCTACGACCCGGCGGATCCTCGCCTGGTCCTCGTCGCCGGCCGCGAGCGCCGCCGGCTGGAGTACGCCTTCCTGGGGCTGGGCGGCGTCATGGTGCTCGCCGCACTCGTCGTGGTGCTCCTCGGCGGGTGAGTCCGGCGCCGGGCGGATCCACGCAACTCCCGTGACCTCACAAGGACTTCGAACCCCGCGCCGACCCCCGGCAGCGCGCCCCCGGTCCGCCCGGGTACGCCACCGGACGCGTCAGGCGAATTCCCGCAGCCGGGGTCGGACCCCCAGGACGGTCAGCGCCGCCGCCAGGGCCAGGGTGACCGCCCCGGCGGCGGCGCAGACGGCGTCGAGATCGTCGTCGGTGGCCGCGACCGCGTGGTCGAGCGCGCGCCGGTTGATCGCCTGGACGTCGTCGAGCGCCGCGCTCAGGACGCCGAAATCGGCGTTGGACTGGCCGGCGGCGAGACCGGTGTTGAAGCCGATCGCCTCCTTCAGCCGCCCCTGCGCGTTCAGTTCACGGATCGTGCGGTCGTCCCGCTGGTACGCCTGGAACGCCGTCAGCACGCGTTCCGCCGCGTCCTGCTCGCCGGCGAAGGTGACGTTGCGGAGCTCGTCGCCCAGGAACCCGCCGAACGGGACGCCGGTGCGGTCGGCCCGGTGCGCGTCCGCCAGGGCCGCGAGCTTCGCGTTGTAGGTGGCAAGGGTGGCGCCGTCGACGCGGGCGAAGGACTGCGTCCTGTCGAAGAAGCTCTGCTCGTACGCGGCCGCCCGGGCCGGATCGGTCAGGTAGCGGCTCTCGTCCGCGTTCAGGTCGTACGCCACCGCCCGGGCCCGGCCGAGCGCGATCACCGAGTCGTAGGAGTTGCTCTTGGCGACGACCGACTGGCGGTCCGCCCGGGAGGCGAGGGCCGCTCCGGCGAGCAGGCCGAACAGCGCCAGCAGGGTGGCGACGGCCAACGGAAGGTTCACCAGCCGCTTGTAACGGAGCGTCAGAAGACGCTGCAAGGCGGCGAGAGCGACGAGCGCGAGCAGGCCGGTCAGCAGGAACCACCACCGGCCGGCACCCAGATCGCCCCGCTGCGCCGCGTAGATCCGCTCCACGGTGGCCGCGTTGGCCGCCGTGACCTCGTCCACCGCGGGCAGCAGCCGCTGCCGCAGCAGGTCGGTCGCCTCCCGGTACGCCGTGAGCGCCTCCGCCGACGGCTTGCCGGCCGGCGCGTGGGCCTGCTCCTCCAGCAGCTGCGCCCGGGCCACCCGGCCCTCGTAGCGGCCGAGTTCACCGATCACCGTCTGCACCGCCCGCTGCCCGGCCGGATCGCCCGCCACCGCCTCGGCCACCCGCTGAAGGTCGGTGTCCGCCTGGGCACGGCGCTGCTCGTACGTTTCCAGGGCCTGCCCGCGGGCGTCCGCGAAGTCCGGATCGGCGCCGAACAGCAGCAGATTGGCCGCCTGGGCGTCCATGTCGTTCAGGGCGAAGGAGAGGTCCGCCGAGCGCACCACCTGCGGGGCGGCGTGCTGACCGATCGCGTCGGCGCCGTCCCGGGCGCCGGCCAGGACGGTGGCGCCGACCGCTCCGGCGAGGACCAGTGCCGCCAGGCAGAGCCCCGCGAGGCCGCGCACCAGGCGCGGCGTGTTCCACCACGACCGGCGGAGCCAGCCGTGGGAGGCCCGCGCCCGAGGAGTCCAGTGACGGGGGGCGTGCGGCGCGGGTGTCGGTACGGCCGGTTCGAAGCCCGCCACCCCCGGCGAGCCCGTCCCCACGACGACCGATCGGCCCGACCTACCCGTTGGCATCGCCGCGCGCCCCCCTACCCTGTTTTCACTGGCCGCCGAAACGGCCCCGAAGGAACCGTCGGGGCTGGGATTTCGGCACGGTCGCCGTTCAGTCGTCAACCCTGGTGGCGAACCGTTTCCTCGCCGCTGACGCTATGCCCCGGCGGCACCGCGACCGGCCGCTCCTGACGCCTCCTTGACGCCCCGCCCGGGGATCTTGACGCACCATTGGCGCCCGAATTCGGGGCCGGCGGCGGCAGCCGGCCCCGGACTCGGTGATCGGGTGACGTGGCCGCGCCGGGTCGGCTTCGAGCGTGCGGCGCACGGCGGATCGACCCGTCCTGGCTGCGGCCGTGGCCCTCCCCCTCCGACCCCCGGGCCTCACACCTCGGACCTCACACCTCGGACCTCGGCCGGGAGGCATGCCGAGGCCCCCGGGGCCGCCCGTCCGCCACAGTCGGACGAGGGCCTCCGGGGGCCGTCGGGGTTCACCCGGTGCCGGTGGCACGCGGCACCGGGTGGGTCATCGGGTCACCCGGCCATGGGTCATCGGGTTGGGCCACCGGTCATCAGCTCGGCTTGCGGCCGTGGTTGGCCTTCTTCTTCCGCCGGGTCTTCTTCTTGCGGGCACGCTTGGACATGTCGTTCCTTCTCTGGCAGTTCCGCCGGTACGCCGGTTCCGCCGGTGCGGGGTGGGTCAGGCCTGGCCGACGAGCTGGTCGGCCAGCTTGGCGAGGCGCTTCTGCGAGCGCTCCTCCTGCGCGACCGCCGCCGTCGGGGCGAGCTCGCCGCCGTCGTAGTACTCGCCGTTGAGCAGCGGGACCTGCGGCAGGCAGAGCCGCACCACGGCGGCCGCACCCTCGGCCGCCGGCCCGCCGACCCGGCCGTACAGCGGGAGCAGCGCGGTGTCGCACAGGCCCGGGTTGAGGCTCACCGCGGTGATGCCCGAACCGGCCGGTGCCATGTCGGCGGTGGCCATGGTGAGCGCCAGCTGCGACTGGGCGTAGGCCGCGACCCGGGAGTACCGCTTCGCCCGGTGCGGGTCGGACCAGTTCATCGAGGCCGTGCGGTGCAGGGACGAGGAGACGTTGATGATGCGAGCGTCCCCGGCCGCCGAGAGCGGGGCGCGCAGCAGCTTGGCGAGCAGGTGCGCGGCGAGGAAGTTGACCTGGAGCGAGACCTCGTTGCCGTCGTCGGTGAGGGTGCAGCGCTCGGGCGCCATCACGGCCGCGTTGTTGACCAGGAGGTCCAGCGCCGGGTAGTGCCCGACCACCGTGCCGGCCAGCGCCGCGACCTCCGCGAGGTGGGTGAAGTCGGCGGCCAGCTCGACGAGTTGGTCGCGCCGGGCGCCGGCGGCGACCAGCCGGTCGACGGCGCCCCCGGCCTCGGCGGCGGTGCGGGCGTGCACCAGGACGGTGGCACCGAGCCCGGCCAGCAGGCGGGCGCTCTCCCAGCCGATGCCGGAGGAGGCGCCGGTGACAAGGGTGGTGCGAGCGGACAGAACAGCGTCGGACATGACCCATCCAAGGGTGGCGGGCACCACCGGGGTGTCGCACGGCGTGCCGGAGCACGCCGCGGGGGGCCGGTGGTGCGAGGAAGGCGGAACGGTGGAGGACGCGTGCGCCTCCCCCGCCCGAAGCGGCGGAGGAGGCGGACGGCACTGCGCGGCACGCGGGCCGGTGGCCGGGCGGGGAGGCTCGGACCTACCGGACGGCGGCGGTGACCGCGACAGCGACGACCGGCGGCCGCGTATGCGGCGGGCGGTCGTGGTGGCGTGTCGAGCGGTTCATGTCCCTCATCCAACGCGACCCCGCGACGCCCGGGCAAGCCCGGCGCACCGGCCCTGACGGGCCCCTGACGACTCCCTGACGCGCCTTTGGCGCCGACGCTCCGACGGCCCGCTCCGGCCGGGCCGGCCGCGATACGTCCCGGCGGCGCGGGCGCCCGGCGCACCATCCCTCGGCGCGGGCTATCCCTCGGCGCGGACCAGCTCGGGCGCGGGTCCGACCGGGAGGTGCCAGTGGATGCGCCGGTGCAGGGTCTCCAGGTCGTGCTGGAGCTCCGGCCTCGGAACGGCGAGGACGGGGCAGCCGGCCTTCCGCACGCAGTACGCCGTCACCGAGGAGCGCAGGCGGCGGCGCAGCAGGCCTCCGCTGCGCCCCACGACGAGGAGGTCCCCGGGGCGGTCGGCGCTCCCGACCAGCGCGGGGCCGGTCTCGCCGCGCACCACCAGCGGGTTCATCGGGACGCCCGGGTCGACGCCGGCGAAGGCCGCGTCCAGGGCATCGCGCAGGCGCAGCTCCGCCGCGTCCCGGGCGGCCGCGAGCAGCGGCGGGCAGGGGGAGCGGCGGTAGCCGTACTCGCCGCCCGGCGGCTGCCAGGCCAGCACGGGAACGACCTCGGCCCCGGTCCGGTGGGCCACGGCGACGGCGCGGTGGAGGGCGGCCAGGCTGCCCAGGGAGCCGCTGACGCCGACCACCACGCGGTTCCGGGTCCGCTCGTCGTTCCGGTGGTTGCCGTTCATGTCCTTTTCCTCACGCCGCTGCGGTGCACTGCCGGTTCTCGACTGGTTCTCAGCCGCTTCCAGGGAAACCGCCGGACCGGGCGGGGCGACGCGGTCTTGACGGGTCTCTGACGCGGCCGACCATGATCCGAACGCGGTCTTGACGCCGCACCGCAGGCGGCCCGCCCCGCCCCGGACGGCCGCACCCCGCTCCGCGCCAAGGTTGCGTCGGCCGCCGCGCCGGTCCCCGCCGGGCTTCCGTCAAGGACCGGCCCCGGCCCGTCCGGCGCGCGGTACTGGTCGGGTGCCTACGGCCTGGGCGGGCTGATCCTGCCCTTCCTCGGCATCAAGGCCGTCGACCCGCTCCTGCGGTTCGTCCCCGGCCCCGGTTGACGCCCGACCCCTGACCCTGACCCACGACGCCCGACACCCGACACCCGATCCCCGACGCCCGACGCCCGACGCCCGATGCCCGTCGTCAAGGCCCCGTCAAGAAGCGCGCATCGGACATCAGGGCCCCATCAGCAAGGGCTCCCCGGCGCGCCACCGCAGGTTCACTGGAGGCAACGGAACACCGAGAAGGAGGTGAGCGGCCATGACCGGCACCACGCGGGTGATCGTCGGACTCAACGGGTCGTTGAGCAGTCTCGCGGCCCTGTACCGCGCCGTCGACGAAGCCGCCCGGCGCGATGCGACGCTCGTCCCGCTGACCGCCTGGGAGCCGTCGGACCGCGACGGCCTGCGGCCCCTCTCCGAGCTGGAGCACGGTGCCCGCAAGCGCCTGGACACCACCTTCGAGCAGGCCTACGGCGGCTACCCCGCCGGCCTCGTCCTCCACCCGCTGGTGATCCGCGGCCCGGCCGGTCCGGCCCTGGTCGCCGCCGCCGGCCCGGACGACCTGATCGTGCTCGGCGCCGGCGGTCACGGCCGCCTCGACCACCTGCTGCGCGGCTCCGTCACCCGCCACTGCCGCACCCACGCGCCCTGCCCCGTGGTCGCCGTTTCGCCGTCGGAGCTGCTGGAGTCGCTGGAGCTCACCGCCCGCAGCGGCGGCCCCGTCCCGCTCGCCGCCGGGCGGCACGACCGGGCGGCGGCCGGCGTCCGGGCCCGCTGAGCACGGCACTCCCGGCGGCTCCGGCACCCGGTGGGACCGGCTCTCCGCGGGCGTCGCACCGCGACGGGACCCGCCCCCCGCGGCGGCGCGCTCACCCGACGTGGACGCGGGGGCGGCGGCTGCGGTCCGGCTCGGCCTCGCGCAGCACCTCGCGGGTGACCGGCGCGACCTCGCCGTGGCCGAACAGGAAGAACCGCAGGAACTGGGCGAACGGGTTGCCCTCGGTCCACTCGAAGTAGATGT
This sequence comes from Kitasatospora sp. NPDC003701, assembly GCF_053587085.1. Lineage (NCBI taxonomy): Bacteria > Bacillati > Actinomycetota > Actinomycetes > Kitasatosporales > Streptomycetaceae > Kitasatospora > Kitasatospora sp. NPDC003701. The sequence goes on along the minus strand of NZ_JBSFNM010000024.1, from coordinate 54,508 downwards.
GCGGCTGCTGCCCCGTCCGGTCCCGGACTTCGATCAGCAGCGCCGCCAGGGCGTTCGGCACGCTGGAGCTCTCCAGCGTGAGCACCCGGTAGCGGTCGTGCAGCACCTCGCCGTGGACCGTCAGCACGGTCTCGAACTCCGACGGGTCGAGCACGGTGACCTCGACGAAGACCAGGTCGTCCTCGGGCGGGATGTCGTTGTCCGCCCGGATCTGCCGCTTCTTCTCCTGGTACTCCGCGAGGTCGCGGCTGTTCGGCTCGTTGGCGATCAGCCGCAGCGGGCGGTGCGTGTAGTCGCGGACGAACCGCTCGGCGGCCTCGTCGAACACGACGTCCGTCACCCGCAGTTCGAAGGCCCGCTTCAGCCGGGAGAGCAGCGACACCAGGATGATGGCGGCGATGAAGCAGGCACCGATCTTCACGCCGTCCGGCCGCTCGTCGATGTTGATCGCCGTGGTGTAGACGAAGACCGCCGCGATCGCCGCGAAGCCGATGGTCCAGTTGCGCTGCCGGGCCTTGTGGGCGGCGATGGTGACGGCGATCGCGGCCGAGCTGATCAGCACCAGCACGCCGGTGGCGTACGCGCCGCCCTGGGCGTCCACGCTCGCGTCGAAGATCCAGGTCACCAGGAAGGCGATCAGGGTGAGCACGATGACCATCGGCCGCACCGCGCGCGCCCACTGCGGCGCCATGCCGTAGCGCGGCAGGTAGCGGGGCAGCAGGTTGAGCATGCCCGCCATCGCCGAGGCGCCGGCGAACCAGAGGATGAGGATCGTGGAGAGGTCGTAGATGCTGCCGAAGGTGTTGCCCAGGTACTCGTGCGCCAGATAGGCGAGGGCCCGGCCGTTGGCCGCCCCGCCGGGCTCGAAGGCCGGCTTGGGGATCAGCAGGGTGGTGATGAAGCTGGTGGTGATCAGGAAGACGCTCATGATCAGGGCGGCCGTGGTCAGCAGCTTCCTGGCGCCCCGGATCCGGCCGGTCGGCCGCTCCTCGGTGTCCTCCGGGTCGCCCTCGATGTGCGGCATCACCGCGACGCCGGTCTCGAAGCCGGACAGGCCGAGCGCGAGCTTGGGGAACGTGATCAGCGCGACGCCGATCATCGCGACCACGTTGCCGTGCTCGGCGGTCAGCGCGTCCGACCAGTCGGTGACCAGGTGCGGGGACTGCGCGACCTCCCAGAGCCCGGTGGCGACGACGACCACGTTCAGCGTGAGGTAGATCGCGACCAGCACCACGGCCAGGCCGATCGCCTCGCTGAACCCCTTGAGGAAGACGCCGCCCAGCAGGGCGACCAGGACGAGCGTGATCAGCACCTGCCGGCCGCCCAGCGCGCTCTGCAGGTGCGGGTTCTCCACCATGTGCGCGGTGGCGTCGGCGGCCGACAGCGTAATGGTGATCATGAAGTCGGTGGCGGCGAAGCCCAGCAGCGCGAGGACGAAGAGCTTGCCCTTCCAGAACGACAGCAGCCGCTCCAGCATCGCGATCGAGCCCTCGCCGTGCGGGGACTCCTGCGCCACCCGCCGGTACACCGGCAGCGCGCCGAACAGCGTGACCAGCACCAGCACGATCGTCGCCACCGGGGACAGCAGGCCGGCCGCCAGTGCGGCGATGCCCGGCTGGTAGCCGAGCGTCGAGAAGTAGTCCAGACCGGTCAGGCACATCACCCGCCACCAGCGGGCGCCCTTGTGCTCGACGGGCGCCTGCGCGTGCGGCCCGGGGTACTGCTTGGCCATGTCGGCCAGCCCCTCCAGCAACCACGCGCGCAAGCGGTGCCGCCCCGACGGCACGGGCCCCGGATCGGCTGCACCCGACGAAACCACGCCGCACCCCTGTCCACAGATTCGCACCGCCTCGCCGTCGCAGCGACGGCAAAGCGACAGGGTATGCGGCTCGGATGATCAGACCGCGCAGCGCCGGAACGATGTCGCCGCAATGGCGGAACGCTCTCCTCCGACCGCAGGCACGCTCAGCGCCCGGACTCCCACCGCGCTTCGAGCCGCCGGACGCCGTCCGGCCCGGCCACGGAGCGCCAGGCCGCGCTCAGCCCGCCCCGCCCGCCGCCGACCGCGCCGGAGGCCGTCGCACCACCCACGGCCCGGAGCACGCTGCTGTCGAGCGGACTGTCGGCGAGCCTGCGGACGACCGCCGCCAGGGCCGCCCCCGCGGACCCCCGGCTACGGGCGCCGGAGTGGAACGGCAGGCGCTGGAAGGCACCGAGAACGGCCACGTGGACCTCACCTCCGGTAGAGGGCGACCGGCCCGGGTCGCCCGGAGAGCACGACGCTAATCCGCGCCGGGTGGCCGTGGACGGGCGCTGACGCTTCCTTGATTCCGCCGACGCGACTGCTGACGGAACACTGACACCCGAGCCGGAGGCCGGGCGTCGCTGCTCCCGTCCCGGGGACGGCTGCACCCCGGCGCGCGACCGGAACGCAGAATATGAGCACCTCTCATGTCGATGATTCGCCGGTGGAACACCCGATGCGGCACAGTGGCCCCATGAGCGCGGACACGAGGAGTCACCGGGTGGCCGGGCAGAACAGCGGACCGGGCCGGCGGCGGCCGGTGCAGCAGCGCAGCCAGGAGCGCTACCAGCGGCTGCTGGACGCCTGCGCGGGGCTGCTCGACGAGGTCGGCGCCACCGCGCTCACCACCAAGGAGGTCGCGCACCGCGCCCAGGTGCCGATCGGCACGCTGTACCAGTTCTTCGCCGGCAAGGAGGACCTGCTGGCCGCGCTCGCCGGCCGCAACCTCGACCGGTACCTGGAGCGCCTCGACCGCCGGCTGCGCGACGAGGCGCCGGCCGGCACCGCCGGGTTCACCGACCTCGCGGTGGACGAGTTCGTCGCGATGAAGCGGGCGGTGCCCGGCTTCGGCCAGGTGGACTTCGGACTGGCCGGCGCGGCCGTCCCCGCCGGGGTCCGGGACGACCGGCACCTGCTCGACAGCGACCTCGACAACAACACCGCCGTCGCACTGCGCCTGCAGGCACTCGGCGGCGAACTCTTCACGACGGCCGACCCGGCGGCGCTCACGCTCTCCCTGCGGGTGGCCCTGGAGGCGGCGGACGCGGTGCTCAAGCTCGCCTTCCGCAGCGCTCCGGACGGCGACCCGGCGCTGATCGCCGAGTGCAAGCGGCTGGTCCGCTGCTACCTCGCCGAGCAGCTCGGCCCCCGCTGACCGGCCCCGACGGACGGCGGCCGGCCCTCCGACGGCGCCCGGGGCGCCGCACCGGCCACGCGGCCACGCCGTTGCGGGCCCGCCCGGGCCGCAGCACAGTGGAAGCAGAACGGCCGCCGGCGCGGCCATCGCTACCCGAGGAGCAGACCATGCACGCAGCGGTAGGTGACCAGCTCCACATCCACAGCAGGTCGGTGGGCATGGTCGACCAGAAGGGCGAGATCATCGAGGTGCGCGGCGCGGAGGGCGAGCCGCCGTACATGGTCCGCTTCGAGGACGGCCACACCGGTCTGGTCTACCCCGGCCCCGACTGCAACATCGAACGCCGCGAGGCGCTCCGCTGACCCATCCGGCCACCACCCCGCGCCCGACCGGCACGGGGTGGTGAGTCACGTGTCCGAGCCCGCCCTGCCCGGGCCGCTCGCCGGGCTGGCACCACTGCTCGACCAGTACGGCTACCCGGCCGTGGCGCTCTTCGTCCTGCTCGACAACTGCGGCGTCCCCGCTCCCGGCCAGACCATCCTGGTGCTGGCCGCCGTCTACGCCGGCGCCGGGCACCTCAGCTTCGCCGGCGTGGTCGGGATCGCCTTCGCGGCCGCGGTCCTCGGCAACAGCCTCGGCTACCTGATCGGCAGCACCGGCGGCCGCGCCTTCGTCCACCGGTGGGGCCGCTACGTGCTGCTCACCCCGGCCCGGATGCGGCGCGCCGACGCCTTCTTCGCCCGGCACGGCGGCAAGGTCGTCACCGTCGCGCGCTTCGTGGACGGGCTGCGCCAGACCAGCGGCATCATCGCCGGCACCACCGAGATGCCCTGGCGGCGGTTCCAGCCCTTCAACGTGCTCGGCGCGGCGCTCTGGGTGGGGGTCTGGTCCGCCTTCGGCTACCTGGCCGGGGCCAACATCGGCGCGGTGTACCGGACGGCGATCCGGTACCAGCTGTGGCTGCTGATCGCCCTCGGCGTGCTCTGCGCGGCGCTGGCCGTCCGGCAGTTGCTGCGCCACCGGCGGCGCCGTCGCGAGCACGCCGACCGGGCCGGCGACGGCTCCTGAGCGCCGCCGGGCCCGCCGCGCCGCGCCCCTCAGCGGAGCGGGAACACTTCGAACGGGACGGCGAAGCGCGTACCGAGCCGGCTGCCGGCGCCCCGGCCGAAGCCCTCCAGGAACTCCCGGGGCTCGGCCATCACACCACCCAGTCCGGCCAGGTACGCCTTGTGCTCGGCCAGCGACTCGACGCCCTTGTCGAAGTGCTCGGTGGTGTCCACGGCGTGCCGCGCCTCGGGCGAGCCGGCCGCCCAGACCGCCCGCACCCCGCCCCACGGCTCGTGCCCCTCGGCCACCAGCTCGCGGAACACCCAGCGGTTGGCGGCGTCCCGGACCGCGTCCAGGGTCGCCCGGCCGACCGCGATGTGGTCGGCCTGGTTGAGGAACGTCCCGCCGTACGTCTCACGGAAGTTGCTGGTGATGACGATGTCCGGGCGGTGGCGGCGGACCGCCCGGGCGATGTCGCGGCGCAGCGGCAGCCCGTACTCCAGCACACCGTCCGGGTACCCGAGGAACTCGACGGTGTCGACGCCGACCACGGCGGCGGAGGCGATCTGCTCGGCCTCGCGCAGCGGGCCGCACTCCTCCGGGCTCATCGTGTCGATGCCGGCCTCACCGCTGGTGACCATCACATAGACCACCTTCTTGCCCCCGGCCGTCCAGCGGGCGACGGCGGCGGCCCCGCCGTACTCCATGTCGTCGGGGTGGGCGACGACCGCCAGCGCGGTCTGCCAGTCCTCGTCGACGGGCTCGAACGGCTCGGGTGCCTGCTGGTCGCTCATGGTGGTGCCGCCTCTCGGTGTCGCGCTCCGCGCAGTCGAACGGCCGACCGCACGATGGTCGTACGGTCGTACCGCTGGCGACTCTAGAAGATCACTCGGCCGATCGACCGTCAGACACCGCCCCCGCCCGACCGCTTGCCCCTGACGCGCGGGTCAGGGGTTAGCGTCCCGGCACCCGCGGCGGGACGGCCCGCTGCCCCGGCTCCACCGGAGAACCGCGATGCCCCTCCCCACGACCGCCCGCGAGGTCCGGCTGACCGCCGCCCCGGCCGGGCTGCCCGCCCCGGAGCACTTCGCCCTCGTCGAGACCGCGCTGCCCGCACCCGGCCCGGGCCAGGTCCTGGTGCGCAACCGCGCCTTCCTGGTCTTCCCCGGCCTGCGCACGCTGATCGGCGGCGAGGTCGCCGGCCTCCCGCTGCCACCGATCCGGCCGGGCCGGGCGCTGTTCGGCCCCGCGCTCGGCGAGGTGCTCGCCGCCCCGGCGGACGGCCCGCTGCGCCCCGGCCGGCTGGTCACGCACCTGCACGGCTGGCGGGACCACGTGGTGGGCGACAGCACGGACTTCACCCCGGTGGACGACTCGCTGCCGGACCCGGTCGCCCTGCTCTCCCCCGGCTCCGCCGGGTACGGCGGGCTGACCCGGTCGGCCGGGGTGCGCGCCGGCGACGTCGTGCTGGTGACCGGCGCGGCGGGCGCGGTCGGCACGGTGGCCGGGCAGGTCGCCCGGCTGCTGGGAGCCGCCCGGGTGATCGGCACCACCGGTTCGCCGGCCAAGGCGGCCCGGCTGACGGCCGAACTCGGCTTCGACGCGGTCCTGGTCCGCGGCGCCGGGCCGATCCGCGAGCAGCTGGCCGAGGCCGCGCCGGACGGCATCGACGTGCTGCTGGACACCGTCGGAGGCGAACAGCTCACCGCCGCCGTCGACGCGGCCCGGCCGGGCGCGCGGTTCGCCCTGGTCGGGGCGCTGGCCGGACAGCTGGCCCCGGACCGCCTCGGCGGCAGCTCCCCGGCGACGGTCGACACCTTCCGGCTGCTCACCCGGGGTGTCACCGTGCGCGGGTTCCGCGGCCAGGACCACCCCGACCTGGAGGCGCAGTGGCGGCGGCAGTTCGGCGACTGGTTGCGCGCCGGCCGGATCACCTTCCCGTGGACGGCCGTGGCGGGCCTCGACCGGGCCCCGCAGGCCTTGCCCCAGCTGATCGGAGGTCGTACCTTCGGGGCCACGATCGTCGAGCTCTGAGGAACGCCGGCACGGTGGGGGCGGCGTCGCTCGCCCCCACCGGAACGACCGGCGGGCGGGACGTCGGCGGCACGGGCCGGGGAGGGGCGGGAGGCCGGATGCGGATCGGGGACGCGGCGGCAGCGGCGGGCACCACACCCCGGGCGCTGCGCTTCTACGAACAGCGCGGGCTGCTGCCGCCACCGGCGCGGACGGCGGCCGGCCAACGCGAGTACGGGCCGGCGGAGGTGGCCCGGGTGCGGGTGATCCGCGAGCTGTTGGCCCTCGGCCTCACCGTCGAGGACCTGCGCAGCCGTGCCCACCGGCTCCACCGGCTGACCGAGGGCGAGCCGCGCAGCTGCGGCTCCGCCGACGGCTCGGGGGCCGAGACCTTCGTCCCGGTCGTCGACCGGCGGCTGGCCGCCCTCGATGCCGAGATCGCCCGTCTGACCGAGCTGCGCGACAACCTGGCCCGGCAGGCCCGGCGGTCGCCCCCCGAACCCGACCCGGTGGACCGGGCCCCGGGGCCGGCCCGCCCGTCCCCCACCCGCCGGACCCCGCGCCCCTAGCGCCCGTCCTCCGAGCCCCGCCCGTCGGAGGGCCGACGGCGCCCCGCTCCGCCTCGGACATGTTGCAGAGGTTTCTCTGCAGATATCCCTATGCAGAGAACTCTCTGCATCCTACGATGGCGGCATGACCGAACACCCGGACCCGTCGGGCCGCCCGGAGCTCCCGGCCCAGCCCGACCGCCCGCTCCGCCGGCTCGACGCCCGCAGCCTGCGCGGGCTGGCCCATCCGCTGCGGATGCAGATCTTCGAGCTGCTGAACCTGGACGGCCCCGCCACCGCCACCCGGCTCGCCGAGCGGCTCGGCGAGAACACCGGCACCGTCAGCTGGCACCTGCGCCACCTCGCCGAGCACGGCTTCATCGAGGAGGAGACCGGGCGCGGCACCAAGCGCGAGCGCTGGTGGCGGCGGATCCCCGTGCGCAACGAGCTGAACACCGACGAGTTCCGCGACGACCCCGACAGCCGGGGCGCGGTCTCGCTCTACACGCACCAGCTGGTGCAGCACTACTTCAACCGGGTCACCTCGTACCTCAGCGAGGACTGGGAGGGCGACTGGCTGGGCGCCGGGACCATCGCGGACTGGACCAACCTCCGCCTGACCCCCGCTCAACTCAGGGCGCTCAACGACGATCTGGTCGAGGTCGTCAACCGCCACACCCCCGCCCCGGACGCCGAGCCCGCCCCCGAGGCGCTGCCGATCGTGGTGCAGCTCCAGGCCTTCCCCCGCAAGACGCGCGGCACCGCATGAGCCGCGACGCCCGCGGCGGGCTGCTGCGCCGCAACCGTGACTTCCGCCTGCTCTTCACCGGCGAGGTCGCCGGCCGGTTCGGCGGCGCCCTCACCAACCTGTCGTTACCGCTGATCGCCGTCGGCGCCCTGCACGCCGACGCCTTCGAGGCCGCCCTGGTGGTCGCCGCGAAGTGGGTGCCCTGGCTGCTGATCGGCCTGCCGGCCGGCGCCTGGGTCGACCGGATGCGCCGGCGCACGGTCATGCTCGTCTCGACCGCCGTCGCCCTCGTGCTCTACCTCACCGTCCCCGCCGCCGCGGCGTTCGGCCTCCTCACCGTCGGCCAGCTCCTCGCGGTCGCCGCGGCCGCCGGCGCCGCCGAGGTCTTCTTCCAGACGGCGTACACCGCCTACCTCCCCACCGTCGTCGCCGAACCGGACCGCGCCGAGGGGAACGCCGCCCTGCACGGCAGCGCCTCGGCCGCCCAGATCGTCGGCCTCGGCTCCGGCGGGGCCGTCGCCCAGGTCTTCGGCCCGGTCAACAGCCTGCTCGTGAACACCGCCACGTTCCTCGTCTCGCTCTGCTCCACCGCCGCGATCCGCACCCGCGAACCCGCACCCCGCCCGCGCGACGGCCGGGGCAACGACAACAGCAACGAGAACAACACCGGCAACGGCCCGAGTCTGCGGCGCGAGGTCGCCGAGGGCCTGCGCCTGATCACCCACGACGTCTGGCTGCGCACCTTCGCCGTCAACGGCGCCCTGGCCAACATGGCGCTGATGGGCTACCAGTCGATCCAGGTCGTCTTCCTGGTCGAACGGGGCCACCTCTCCGACGGCGCGATCGGCGCGGTCGTCGGCGCCGCCGGTGCCGGCGGCGTGCTCGGCGCGGCCCTCGCCCGCCGGGTGGGAGCCGCGATCGGCACCGCCCGCGCCATGCTGCTCTTCCAGTTCTGGGTGCCGACGCTCGCCCTGCTCATCCCGCTGACCACGCCGGGTGCCGGGGTCGCCTGCTACGTCGTCGGCGGCTTCGCCGTCTCGGCGGGCATCGTCGCCGGGAACGTCGTCCGGGCCACCTTCCAGCAGCGCCACGTCCCCGCGCACGTGCTCGGCCGGATCAGCGCGAGCAGTTCCTTCCTGAACTACGGCACCATCCCCGTCGGCGCGCTCGCCAGCGGCGCGACCGCCTCCGCCCTCGGCGTCCTGCCCGCGATGTGGCTGGCCACCGCCGCCGTCCCGCTCGCCGCCACCGTGCTCTGGCTGTCCCCCCTGCGCCGGCTGCGCGACCTCCCCGTCACCTCCTCGACCCTGACCGCGCCGGCCGCCTCCCCGACCGCCGTCCGCAGCACCTGACGCCCGGGCGGACCCCGCGCGGCGGCGGGCGGGCAGCGAAGGGCCCGGGCCCGCCGGGCGGGTCCGGGCCGGTGGTCAGGCGCGGGGGCCGCCCGGCCACTGGGACAGCGGCTTGAAGTCGGCACCCGTCAGGGTCACGGTGGTGCCGGGCGGCACGAAGGAGTCGAAGTCGATCCGCGGATCGCCGATGTCGACGGTGACCAGCAGCAGGTACTGGTTCAGCCGGGACACCACGTTCGACCCGAGCAGTTCCACCTTCGCGACGTTGCCCGAGTGGCTGACGGGCCGCTCGGGCAGGGCCGCGAGATGGGGCGAGACGGCGTCCAGGAAGGCCTGCCGCGCCTTGCTCTCCTGCTCGATCTGCTCGTCGGTGGGGTCGGCACCACCCCCGGCGACCTCGATGCCGGTCGGGGGAGCGTCGATGCGGAACACGGTCATCATCAGCGGGGCTCCAGCTCTTCGGGGATCGGCCGCCGCGCGGGGTCCGGGCCGGCGGCCCTCCGGGTGCGCGGACGGACAACTGCGGCCCGGACGCCGTCGGACACGCTGCCCGGGCCTGTCCGGCATGCTGGCCCACCCGGTCCGGTCCCGCGCAGCGGCGCACCCGGCGGTCCGCCGAGTCCACCCCAAGGAACCACCGGCCGAACGGCCCGGCCCTTCCGGTACGACCGACCCGAGGTGACCCGGTCCGGCCCGACGCGGCCGGACGGCGGCCCGCCGGGACCGGGCCCGCCCCGCCCCGGAGCCGTACGTTTCTCCCATGGCACGGAGCTCACGAGCCGGCCGGCTCGCACCCCCCAGCTGGCTCACCGCCGGCCTGCGCCCGCACCCCGCGCCGATCCCCTGGGCGGCCGTCGCCCGCGCCGCCGTCGCCCTCTCCGCGCCGCTCGCCGTCGGCCTGGCCACCGGGCGGCCCGAGTACGGCGCCCTCGCCTCGATGGGCGCGCTCTCCGGCGTCATCGGCGACACCGCCGACGCCTACCGGATGCGGGTCTACAACATCGCCGTCCCCCAGCTCTTCGGCGCCGTCGGCGTCATGCTCGGCACCCTGGTGTACGGGGAGGGCTGGCTCGCCGTCGTGGTGCTCACCCTGATCGCGCTGGTCTCCGGCATGATCTCCTCGATCGGCGCGGTCGCCTCGGTGTCCGGGCTGCTGCTCCTGCTCAACGCCGTCGTCGGCGCCGGCCTGCCGATGCCCGCGCCCTGGTGGAAGCCGCCGCTGCTGCTCCTCCTCGGCGGCCTGGTGGTGCTCGGCCTCACCCTGTTCGCCTGGCCGCTGCGCGGTGGCGTCCCGGAGCGGGCGGCGGTCGCCGACACGTACCGGACCGTCGCCGACTTCCTCCGGGCGGCGGGCACCCCCGCGCACGACGAGCGGCGCCTCGCCGTCACCCAGTCGCTCAACCGGTCGTACGATCTGCTGCTCGCCCTGCGCACCCGCCGGCACGGCCGCTCCCCCGGCCTCACCCGGCTGCTCGCCCAGCTCAACGCCGTGATCCCGGTCGTGGAGGCCGCCTCGGCGGCCAAGCTGCGCCCGGCGGCCACCCTCGGCCCGCTGCCGGACGCGTACCCGGCGGCGGCCCTGGCACTGGCCGACACCGTCGAGCGCGGGCACCCCGGTGAACCCCACGCCCTCGACCTGCCGCGGCCGACCGGTCCGTCGGAGCGGGCCATCGACCAGGCCCTGCGGTACGCGGCCAACGTCGCCGGGGAGCCCGCGCCCGACCCGTTCGGCGGGGCCGACCGGCTCGGCCGCCCCGCCGCCCTCGGCGTCCGGGCCCGGCGCACGGCCCGGGCGGCCCTGCTGTCCGGGGCGTCCTGGCGCTACGGCCTGCGGCTGGCGGTCTGCATCGGCCTCGCCCAGACGCTGGTCTCGGTGATCGCGGTACCCCGCTCGTACTGGGTGGCGCTGACCGTCACCTTCGTCATGAAGCCGGACTTCGGCTCGGTCTTCTCGCGCGCCGTGCTGCGCGCGTTCGGCACGGCGGTCGGCCTGCTGATCGCGATCCCGGTCCTCGCCGAGGTGCCGCGCGGGTGGTGGGACGTGCCGACGATCGCGCTGCTCGGGATGCTGATCCCGGCGTTCTCCGCGAAGGGCTACGCCTTCCAGACCGCCGCCATCACACCGGTCATCCTGCTGCTCTCCGATCTGCTCAACCACCAGGGCTCCCGGCTGGTGGCACCCCGCCTCTACGACTCGCTGATCGGCTGCGCGGTCTCGCTGATCGCCGGCTACCTGCTCTGGCTGGAGTCCTGGCACACCCGGATCGGCGACCGGCTCGCGGACGCGGCCGCGGACACGGCGGCCTACGTCTCGCTGGCCTTCGCCCCGGAGCCCGGCCGGGACGACGCGGCCCGGCTCCGCCACCGGCGCAGGCTCTACCGGGACCTCACCGCCGTACGGTCGGAGTTCCAGCGGGCGCTCACCGAGCCGCCGCCCACCGGGGCGCGGGCCGCCGCGTGGTGGCCGCTGGTCATCGCCGTCGAGCGGATCGTCGAGGCCACCACCGCCACCCGGGTCCGGATCGACCACGGGGTGGACCCGCCGCCCGCCGCCGAGGTCGCCGCGATCACCCGCGAGCTCGACGAGCTCGCGGCGGCCCTGCGCGCCGGGGCGACGGATCCGGCCTCGCCGGGCGCACCCGCTTCGTCCGGGGTGCCGGCCCCGGCGGACGGCGACGGGGAGGGCGAGGTCCTGGCGCCGCTGCGCCACGAGGTGCGGGCGGCGCGGGCGATCGCCGCCCCCGGCCCGCACTGAGCGCCCGCTCCGGCCGGCCCGGGCTCAGTCCTGGATCCGCTGCCAGGGCCGGTCCGCCTCCAGGGCGAAGGCCAGCTCCAGCAGCACCCGCTCCCGACCGTGCGCGGCCGACAGGTGCACCCCGATCGGCAGCCCGTTCCCGGCCGACTCGGCGGGCAGCGAGATCCCCGGACCACCCGTCACGTTGTTCACCGGGGTGAAGGCCACATAGCGGCCCAGCCGCTCCAGCAGCTCGTCGAACGCCACGTTCGGGCTCAGGTGCCCGATCGGCGGCGCCACATGGGCCAGCACCGGCGACAGGATGACGTCGTGGTCCCGGAACAGCCCGCCGTACGCCGCCTCCGCCTGCCGCAGCCGGCGCAGCACACCCGGCGTGCGGAGGAACTCGCGGTGGAAGCGCCGCCGCAGACCCGTGGTCAGGCCGTCCAGCTTCCGCGCCTGGAAGCCCGGGTCCAGCAGCAGGCGGCCGGTGGAGGCGATCATGAAGGCGATGCAGCCCCAGTAGAGCGTGAAGTCCCGGGAGAAGTCCTCGCCGAACGGCAGCGTCGCCGGCGTGACCTTGTGGCCCATCGCCTCCAGCCGCGCCGCCGTCCGCTCGACCGCCTGCCGGGTCGGCCCGTCGGTGACGGCGAGCGGGGAGTCCACCACCAGCCCGACCCGCAACGGCCGGTCGCCGGGCCCCTCCACCAGTCCCAGCGGGGGCAGCGCCGGGTTGCGGTGGTGGAGTTCGGCGGCGGCGAAGAAGGCGGCCGTGTCGCGGACGGAGCGCGTCACCACGCCGTCCGTGACCAGGTCGATCGGCAGCCGGCGGCCCTGGTCGTTGGCCACCAGCCGGCCACGCGTCGGCTTCAGTCCGACCAGGCCGCAGCAGGCCGCCGGGATCCGGATCGAGCCGCCGCCGTCGTTGGCGTGCGCGATCGGCACCACACCGGCCGCCACCAGCGCGGCCGCCCCGCCGGAGGACGCCCCCGGCGAGTGCGACGGCCGCCACGGGTTGCGCACCGGCCGGGCCTCGGCGAACTCGGTCGAGGCGTTGAGGCCGAACTCCGGCATCCGGGTCTTGCCCAGCACCGCCAGACCGGTGCTCAGGAACTGCTCGGCGAAGCCGGCGTCACGCCGTGCGGGCTTGGCCCGGAACGCCGAACTCCCCTGCCCGGTGGGCATCCCCCTCAGGTCCACGTTGTCCTTGAGGTAGCTCGGGACCCCGTACAACGGGGCGCCGTCGCCGGCCGCGGCGCTTCGCGGCCGCCCGTACGACGCGAACGCGACGGGTGCCAGCGCCGCGTCGACCCGCTCGGCGCGCGCGGCCGCGGCGGCGGCCAGTTCACCGGGAGCCACCTCGCCGGCCCGTATCAGCGCCGCCAGCGCGACCGCGTCGTGCTCCCCCAGCGCGTCGTCCCCGAACGCGTGGACCCGCTCCTCGGCCATCCGAACTCCCCATCCCTACCGGTCGGTAATACCGCGAGAGTTCCGCAGTCTAGGCGCGCTCCGCCCGCCCGGACACCCCACCGGACGGCCGGGCGACCCGCCCGTGCACCCCGCGCGCCGAACCGGCCCGGGGCGTACGGGCGTTCGCACCCGGCCCCGGTCCGATCCGACACCCCGCTCCCGGGGCGCTCCCCGCTGCCCCCGCCCTCCCGGCGCCCCCAAGTACCCTGAGGTGCCCCGCAACATCCCCCGCGACACCCCTGCCACACCACCCGCGACACCCCTGCCACTCCCCCGCAGCGGCTCCTCGGCGAGCCCTCCCCGAAGGCGGTCGTCATGGCCCAACTCCCGGTCGCCGTCCTCGGCGAGTGCGTCGCGGACGCGTTCACCGACTCCTCCGCCGAGCGGCGCCCCGGCGAGCTGGCGCTGCGCGTCCTGCCCGGCGGCGGCCCCGCCAACACCGCCGTCGCGCTGGCCCGGCTGGGCACCCCGACCCGCTTCCTCGGCCGGATCTCCGCCGACCCCTTCGGCGCACTGTTCCGGCAGCACCTCGACTCGTCCGGCGTCGATCTCGGCGGGAGTGTCACGGCGGCCGAGTCCAGCACCCTGGCCATCGCCACCGTCGACGAACTGGGCCGGGCCGCCTACTCGTTCCACGCCGAGGGCACCGCCGACTGGGCCTGGACGCCGGCCGAGCTCGCCGCCCTCCCGCTGGCCGGCGTGAGCTGCCTGCACACCGGTTCGCTCGCCCTGGTGCGCGAGCCCGGCGGCCCCCTCATCGAGGAGCTGCTGACCCGGGTGCCCGGCCGCCCGACCGTCTCGATCGACCCCAACGTGCGTCCGCTGCTGGTCGATCCGGCGGTCTACCGCGCCCGGCTCCCGCTGTGGTGCGCGGCCGCCGACATCCTGCGGCTGAGCGAGGACGACCTCGACCTGCTGCTGCCCGGGGTCTCCCCCGAACGCGCCTGCGACGCCTGGCACCTGGCCGGTGTCCGGCTGGTCGTGATCACCCTGGGCGCCCGGGGCGCGCTCGCCTCGCTGGACGGCGAGCGGGTGAGCGTCGCCGCGCCCGAGACCGTCGTGGTCGACACCATCGGCGCGGGCGACGCCTTCACCGGCGGCCTGCTGCACCGGCTCGGCGGGATCGGCCGGCTGGGTGGCCGGCTCGACGGGCTGACCTCGGACGAGGTGCACGACGCCTGCCGCTTCGCCGCCCGGGTGGCCGCCCTGACCTGCTCGGTCGCCGGCCCCAACCCGCCCTGGCCGGCCGACCTCCGGCCGTCCCCCCGCCCGGCCGCCCCGTAGCGCCGCAGCCCCGTAGCCCGAGGGCCCGCGCCCCGTGGCCCGCCGGCCCGCCGGGCGCCCCCGAGTAGGCTCCGGAAGATCGGCCGTCCACCGACTGTCCGTCCGACCGTCCGACCACCGACCCTCGCCCGGCACACCGCGATGCCATCGCGCTCCCACCGAAGGCAGGCCCCATGCTCGATTACGACGACACCGGATTCCGCCGCGCCGGCGCACCGCACCGGATCATCTCCGGCGCCCTGCACTACTTCCGGGTCCACCCCGACCTCTGGGACGACCGCCTGCGCCGGCTGCGCGCGATGGGCGCCAACACCGTCGACACCTACATCCCCTGGAACTTCCACGAACTGCCTTCCGGCGACGTGGACTTCACCGGCTGGCGGGACATCGCCCGGTTCGCCGCACTGGCGCAGGCGAACGGCCTGGACGTGATCCTGCGGCCCGGCCCGTACATCTGCGCCGAGTGGGAGTTCGGCGGCTTCCCGGCCCGCCTGCTCGCCGTCGACGGCCTGCGGCTGCGCTGCGCCGACCCGGCCTTCCTGGCCGAGGTGGACGGCTGGTTCGACGCCGTGGTGCCCGAGATCCTGCCGCTGCTGGCGAGCCGCGGCGGCCCGGTGGTCGCCGTCCAGATCGAGAACGAGTACGGCGGTTACGGCAACGACGCCGCCTACCTGGCCCACCTGCGCGACGGCCTGCTCGGCCGGGGCGTGGACTGCCTGCTCTTCACCGCGGACGGCGCCGAGGACGCCATGCAGCAGAGCGGCGCGATCCCCGGCCACCTGGCCACCGCGACCTTCGGGTCACGGGCCGCCGAGCGGCTCGCCGTCCTGCGCCGCCACCAGCCCGAGGGCCCGCTGGCGGCGATGGAGTTCTGGATCGGCTGGTTCGACCGGATCGGCGGGCCGCACCACGTCCGCGACCCCGAGGAGTCCGCCCGGGCGCTCGACGACCTCCTCGCGACCGGCGCCTCGGTCAACCTCTACATGGCGCACGGCGGCACCAACTTCGGCTTCTGGGCGGGCGCCAACCACTTCGGTGCCCACCCGTACGACGCCGGCTACGAGCCCACCTCGACCAGCTACGACTACGACGCGCCGATCGGCGAGGCGGGCGAACTGACCGAGAAGTTCCACGCGTTCCGGTCCGTCATCGCCAAGTACGCCCCGCTGCCCGACGTACCGCTGCCGGAGCCCGCCCCGCGCATCGCCCCGCAGCGGCTCGCCGGCCCGACCGGCCGCGCCCGTCTGCTGACCGCCCTCGACGCGCTGTCCGCACCGGTCCGCAGCGCGACGCCGGAGCCGATGGAGCGGGTCGGCCAGTCGCTCGGCCTGATCCACTACCGCACCCGGGTCACCGGCCCGCGCCCCGCCGCGCCACTGCGGATCGACGGCATCGGCGACCGCGCCCACGTCTTCGCCGACGGGGTGCCGCTCGGCGTCCTGGACCGCAACGCGCCCGGCGAGACGCTGGCGTTGGAGACCGGGCCGGCCGGCGTCACGCTGGACATCCTGGTGGAGGCCCTCGGCCGGGTGAACTACGGCCCGCAGCTCGACGACCGCAAGGGCATCGGCCGCGGCGTCTCGCACGACCGGCAGCGGCTCTTCGACTGGGAGATCCGCCCGCTCCCGCTCACCGACCCGGGCCCGCTCGCCTTCGACGCCGACGACACCGCGCCGGCCGAGGACGGGGATCCGGTGTTCCACCGCTTCGAGGCCGCGCTGTCCACCCCCGCCGACGCCTTCGTCGCCCTCCCGGGCTGGGGCCGGGGCCTGCTCTGGCTGAACGGCTTCCTGCTCGGCCGCCACACCCGGCAGGGCCCGCAGCGCACGCTGTACGCGCCGGCCCCGCTCTGGCGCCCGGGGCACAACGAGCTGATCGTGCTCGAACTGGAGGCCCACGGCGAAGCGATCGAGCTCCGCGACACCCCGGACCTGGGCACCACGGCGGCCGCTCCCAGCGTGGACTACTGAGCCGATCCCCCCGGCCGCGCGCACGGGCTGCCGAGCCGGCCGGTCCCGGAGCCTCCGGGACCGGCCGGCTTCTCGATCGATGGTGCTACTCTCGCTAGCATCATGTTGCTCAAGCTGGACCTCACGGACAGCCGCCCCCTGCACGAGCAGGTCGCGGGTGCGATCCGGCGCGCGATCGCCGAGGGCGAGTGCGCGCCGGGCGAGCGGCTGCCACCCGCCCGGGAGCTGTCCCGCGCGCTGGGCGTCAACGCCAACACCGTCCTGCGGGGCCTGCGCGCCCTCCGGGACGAAGGGGTGCTGGAGTTCCGCCGGGGCCGGGGCGTGACCGTCGCGGGCGGCGCCGACCAACGGGCCGAACTGCTGCAACAGGCGACCGCGCTGGTCGCCGAGGCAGCCCGCCTGGGGTACAGCAGGGCCGATCTCGTCGAACTGATCAGGAGGCTGCCGTGAGCGGCGGGGGGAACCGGAATCGTGGAGCGCTGTGGAGCGCGGCGGCCTGGGGGGCCGGTGTCCTGACGGCACTGGTCGCCCTGCCGCTGGGCGCGGGCGACCGACTGCCCGAGCGGGTGGCCACCCACTGGGGCGACGGCGGCCGGCCGGACGACTCGATGCCCTTCTGGGCCGTCCCGCTCTTCCCCGCCCTGGTCTGGGCAGTACTGCTGGTGATCCTCGCCCTGACGCTCCGGCGGGCGGGCGGGCCGGTGCGGGCCTGGTACGGCGCGACACTGCTCTTCACCGGCGTCCTGCTCACCGGCGCGCAGGCGTCCATCGTGCACGCCAACCTGGACCGGACCGACTGGACGGCAGCGGCCGGCGTGGGCCCGGCGGTCGCCGTCACCGTGGTCGCCGCACTGCTCGCGGGCCTGCTGGGCCTGCTGGCCGGCCGGCGCGGCACGGTGTCCACCCCGGCGCCGGCCGGTGGCCCGGTGCTCGACGTACCGGTGGGCGAGCGGTTCGTCTGGCTCTCCTGGACGACCAACCCCTGGCTCCAACTGACCGCCGCCGTACTCGGACTGGCCGCGGCGGCCGCGGCGATCGCCGCGGCCGGCGGCCTGATCGGCGCCCCCTGGGCGGTGGTCGCCCCGCTGACGATCGTCGCCGGGGTGGTGCTCGGCTGCTCCTCCGTCCAGGCCCGGGTGACGCCCGAGGGGCTGGAGGTCGCCTTCGGCCCCGCGGGCTGGCCGGTCCTGCGCTGGCCGATCGAGGGCATCGAGTCGGCCCGCGTCGAGCAGCGCACCCCCGCCCAGGTCGGCGGCTGGGGCTACCGGCTGAGCGGGCTGGGCACCACCGTGATGCTCCGGCGCGGCGAGTGCCTGGTCGTCCACCCGCGGACGGGGGCGGAGTTCGCGGTCAGCGTCGACGACGCCGAGCGCGGCGCCGCACTGATCAACACGCTGGCCGCGCAGCGCACCACCGACCGACCGCGGCCGTAATTCCCGGGCCGCCGCCGTCCTCCGCGGCGCGAAGTCGGCGGCGGCCCGGGCCGGTCACTGGTCCGAGTAGCTGAGGTCCCCCAGGGTCCAGCTGCTGACGTCCTCGATGGCGATGCGGTACATCCCGCCGGTGTGCGGGAGGCCGAAGCTGCCCTGCAGGATCTTGGCGAGGTGCAGGTGCAGGTGGGTCACCGGGGCGTCGGCCGGGACCACCTCGTCGGCGAAGAGCGGCGCGAACGGTTTGAGGTGGTCGGACGCTTCCAGCACTTCGGCGACCCGTTCGCGCCAGACGGTCTCGGCGGCGAGCCGCCCGGTGATGACCGCGCCGGGGACGACCACGGTGATCGGCATCTGATTACTGCCCGTCGACTCCACCATCGTGGTGATACTGATGAGCAACGGATCCGGGTTCGGCATACCGCCAGGCTAACGGACCGGGCCCGGCTGAGGCAGGGTCCCGGGCCTGCCGCTTCGTCCCGGCCGGCCCCGGCGCCGTGCGCCGCGCGGGCCCGCCCGGACCCGTCGAAGGGGCCGGACCCACCGAAGGAGCCGGAGACGCCGAACGGGCCGGACCCACCGAAGGAGCCGGAGACGCCGAAGGGCCCGGAGACGCCGAAAGGCCTGCACCGCGCGTGAAGCGCAGTGCAGGCCCGTGCTGATCGGCCGAGGCCGGGCAGCGGTTCGTACTACAGGGGGCGAATGTTCTCCGCCTGCGGGCCCTTCTGGCCCTGCGTGACGTCGAACTCGACCTTCTGGCCCTCGAGCAGCTCACGGAAGCCCTGGGCGTTGATGTTCGAGTAGTGGGCGAAGACGTCCGGGCCGCCACCCTCCTGCTCGATGAAGCCGAAGCCCTTCTCCGCGTTGAACCACTTCACAGTGCCATTAGCCATAAAAATTCTCCTTGAAAGGGCAATTCCGGAGCTTCGCACCTCGCGAAGTCCCGCGTCGCCGCGATGAGGCCCACCCGAGGAAAATCCCGGACAAACAAAAATGCGCCAGCGGTTACAACCGGCAGGCGCACACAAAGTTCATGGGAACCAAAACTGCAACTGACATCGACTGTAGCAGGTGCCGACGCGAAACGGCGTTCTTTTCCGCGCGCCTTCGCGGCCCGCCGCGCCGGGGCCGCGGATGCGCGCGAGGTGCGGGCGCCGCCCCGGAAGGGCCGCACCCGCACCGGGCGCCGGGATCAGCCCAGCGGCTTGTCGAGGACCGCCTTGGTGTGGCTGAACGTCGCCAGCGAGTACTCGCCGTGGTAGTTGCCCATACCGCTCTCCCCGACGCCGCCGAACGGCAGCTCCGGCACCGCCAGATGAGACACCGGCAGGCCGAAGACCAGGGCGCCGGAGGAGGTCTCCTCGGCGAGCCGGCGCTTGGTCGTCTCCGACTCCGTGAAGGCGTAGAGGGCGAGCGGCTTCTCCCGGTCGGTGATGAACGCGATCGCCGCGTCCAGGTCGGCCACCTCCAGCACCGGCAGCACCGGGCCGAAGATCTCCTCGCGCATCACCGGCGCGTCCGGGTCCACCTCGGCCAGCACGGTGGGCTCGATGAAGCGGGTGGCGCGGTCGTGGCCGCCGCCGGTGACCACGCGGCCGTCGCCGAGCAGGGCGGCGAGCCGGTCGAAGTGGCGGGTGTTGACGATCCGGCCGTACTCGGGGTGGGCGGCCGCGTCCTCGCCGTAGAGCGCGCGGACGGCCTCGGCCAGGTGCTCGGTCAGGGCCGGACCGGTACCGCCGACGGCGAGGACGTAGTCGGGGGCCACACAGGTCTGGCCGGCGTTGAGGAACTTGCCGGCGGCCAGCCGCTGCGCCGTCACCCGCAGGTCGGTGCCCGGGTCGACGACCACCGGGCTCTTGCCGCCCAGCTCCAGGGTCACCGGGGTCAGGTGGCGGGCGGCGGCGGTCATCACGATCCGGCCGACCGCGCCGTTGCCGGTGTAGAAGATGTGGTCGAAGCGCTGCTCCAGCAGGGCGGTGGTCTCGGGCACCGCGCCCTCGACGACGGCGACGGCCTGCGGGTCCAGGTAGCGCGGGACCAGCCGGGCCAGCGCCGCGGACGTCGTGGGGGCCAGCTCGCTGGGCTTCACCAGGACGGCGTTGCCGGCCGCCAGCGCGCCCACCACCGGGGCGAGGGCCAGCTGGAGCGGGTAGTTCCAGGGCGCGATCACGAGCACCACGCCCAGCGGCTCCCGGATCACCCGGGCGGTGGCCGGCCGGAACGCCTCGGGGACGTCGGCCGGCCGCGGGCTCAGCCACTCGTCCAGGTGCCGGACGGTGTGGTCGAGCTCGTTGAGGGTGAAGGCGATCTCCGTGCGGTACGCCTCGGCGGGGCCCTTGCCGAGGTCGGCGCGGAGCGCCGCGAGGAGCTCCTCGCTCTGCTCGGTGAGCAGCGCGCGCAGGGCGCCGAGCTGCTCCCGGCGCCAGGCGACCGGGCGGGTCCGGCCGCCGGCGAAGGCGGCGCGCAGCCCGGCGACGACCGCGGCGGGATCGGAATCGGTGAAGGCCTTCATGACAGTACTCCCGACAGGAAATTTTGAAGCGCTCGATAGTTGACAACATCAAGCTTCTGTCGACAGTAGGCCGAGATGGTTGGCAAAGTCAATCATCTCCGGGCCCGAACGCCCGGTCCGCCCCGCCGCGGAGGGGCCGCCGGAACGGCGACGGCCGCCCGGGGCGCACCGGCGCACCCGGGCGGCCGGCTCCGCGCGGCCCCGGCCGCTACTCGACCGTCACGCTCTTCGCCAGGTTGCGCGGCTTGTCGACGTCGCGCTTCAGGGCCACGGCCGCGTAGTAGGCCAGCAGCTGGAGCGGGATGTTGAGGAGCAGCGGGTCCAGCTCCGGCTCGCTCTTGGGCACCAGGATGCAGTGGTCGGCGAGCTTGGCCTCGGGCCGGCGGTGGGCGACCGCCAGCACGCGCCCGGAGCGGGCCTTGATCTCGCCGAGGGTGGTGAGGTTCTTGTCCAGCAGCTCGTCGTCCGGCACCAGCGCGACGGTCGGCAGCTCGGGGCTGATCAGCGCGAGCGGGCCGTGCTTCAGCTCGCTCGCGGGGTAGGCCTCGGCGTGGACGTAGGAGATCTCCTTGAGCTTCTGCGCACCCTCGCGGGCCACCGGATAGCCGCGGACCCGGCCGATGAACATCATGCCCTCGGACTCGGCGTACCCGGCCGCGAGCTCGGCGATCTCCTCGCCCTGCGCGAGGATCTCCCGGATCTGGTCCGGCAGCGCCTTCAGGCCGGCCACGATCCGGCGGCCGTCGGCGGGCGAGAGGTCGTGGATGCGGCCGAAGTGCAGGGCGAGCAGCGCGAAGGCGACCACCGTCGAGGTGAAGGCCTTGGTGGAGGCGACCGAGATCTCCGGTCCGGCGTGCAGGTAGATGCCGCCGTCGCACTCGCGCGCGATGGCGCTGCCGACGGTGTTGACCACGCCGAGCACCCGCCCGCCCTTGCGCTTGATCTCCTGGACGGCGGCGAGCGTGTCGTAGGTCTCGCCGGACTGGCTGACCGCCACGTAGAGGGTGTCCGCCTCGATCACCGGGTTGCGGTAGCGGAACTCCGAGGCGGGCTCGCTGTGGGCGGGGATGCGGGACAGCTCCTCGATCAGCTGGGCGCCCATCTCGCCGGCGTAGTAGGCCGAGCCGCAGCCGAGGATCTTGACCCGGCGGATCTCGCGCAGCTCGCGGGCGTCCAGGTTGAGACCGCCGAGGTGGGCGGTGGCGAACCGCTCGTCCAGCCGGCCGCTGAGGGTCCGCTCGACCGAGCCGGGCTGCTCGTTGATCTCCTTGAGCAGGAAGTGCTCGTAGCCGCCGGTGTCGTAGGAGTCGATCTCCCAGTCCACGGTGGACGGCTGGCGGTGGGTGGTGCGGGCGTCCTCGGTGAAGGTGCGGAAGCCGTCGGCGCGGACGGTGGCCAGCTCGCCGTCCTCCAGGTGGACGACCTGGCGGGTGTAGCGGACGAGGGCGGAGACGTCGGAGGCGGCGAACATCTCCTTCTCGCCGATGCCGAGCACGATCGGGCTGCCGTTGCGGGCGACCACGATCCGGTCGGGCTGCTCGGCGTCGAGCACGGCGATGCCGTAGGTGCCGACCACCTTGCCGAGCGCGGCGCGCACCGCGTCCTCCAGCTCCGCGCCCTCCGCGGCGTGCGCGGCGATCAGGTGGGCGAGCACCTCGGTGTCGGTCTCGGAACGGAAGACGGCGCCGTCGGCGGCCAGCTTGGCCCGCAGCTCGTCGGCGTTCTCGATGATGCCGTTGTGGACGACGGCGATGCGCTCGGCGTTGTCCAGGTGCGGGTGGGCGTTGGCGTCACTGGGCACGCCGTGGGTGGCCCAGCGGGTGTGCCCGATGCCGGTGCCGCCCTTGAACCGGGCGGGCACGACCGCGGCGAGGTCGGCCACCCGGCCCTTGACCTTGCGGACCTTGAGGCCGCCGGTGCGCCCGGTGACGGCCACGCCGGCCGAGTCGTAGCCGCGGTACTCCAGCCGGGCCAGGCCCTCCAGCAGGAAGGGGGTCGCGTCCTTGGGGCCGATGTAGGCCACGATTCCGCACATCTGGGTGGACTCCTTAACGGGGAGGGCGAGGGGCGACTCGACGGGAGGGGGCGCCGGCGGTCAGCCGTAGACGATCCGGCGCAGCTGGCGGGCCGAGAGCCCGGGCGCCGCGACGCGTCGGGCGGGCAGTTCCTCGGCCAGCCGGGCGAAGATCTTCTCGTTGGTCAGGCCGCGTGCCTGCAGCTCGCCGTGGCGGCGGCGGACGTACTCCTCGGTCGTCTCGGAGAAGTACGCCAGCACCTCCGCCACCACCCGCGCCGCCTCGCGGGGCCCGAGCGGGCTGGTCCGGGTGAGGTGGGCGAGCAGGTCTTCGTGAGGGTGCGAGGAGCCGGGTGAGCTGGACACGACTCGGGAGCCTAGGCCGGAGCCGGCGCCAATATCAAAGATCCTGCCCGATTTCGGGCAGGTCCTGCGACATTCGGCCCAGGGAGCGCGCCGGGCGGCCACCGTGGCGGGCCGCCACCCGGGCCCGGCGCCGGTCCGCCACCCCGTCGACACACCCTTGTCGCCTCACCCGTTCGCCACGTAGCGTGATGCTCCGCATACGCATCGGAGATGCGCAGCGGAGGAACCGGAGGCTTGCTGATGTGCGGGATCACCGGATGGATCGACTTCGAGCGCGACCTCACCGCGCGGCGTCCAGTGCTCGACGCGATGACGCGGACCCAGCTCTGCCGCGGTCCGGACGCCGGCGGGGCCCACCTGGAGCGGCACGCCGCGCTCGGCCACCGCCGCCTCGCCGTGATCGACCCCGAGGGCGGCGCCCAGCCCATGACCGCCGAGCACGACGGCCGGGTGCTCGCCGCCCTCACCTACAGCGGCGAGGTCTACAACCACCGCGAACTGCGCGCCGAACTGGAGGCGGCCGGCCACCGGTTCCGCACCCGCAGCGACACCGAGGTGGTGCTGCACGCCTACCTGGAGTGGGGCGAGGGCCTGGCCGAGCGGCTGAACGGCATGTTCGCCTTCGCCCTCTGGGACTCCCGCAGCGAGGAGCTGCTGCTGGTCCGCGACCGGATGGGCGTCAAACCGCTGCACTACCACCTGACGCCGCACGGCGTGGTCTTCGGCTCCGAGGCGAAGGCCGTCCTGGCCCACCCGGACGTCCGGCCGGTGGTCGACCTGGACGGGCTGCGCGAAATGCTCGCCGTCACCAGGACCCCCGGGCGCACCGTCTACCGGGGCATCGCCGAGGTGCGGCCCGGCCACCTGGTCCGGGTGCGCCGCCAGGGCGTCTCGGAGCGGCGGTACTGGGCGCTGGAGGCGCGCGAGCACACCCACAGCCTGGACACCACCGTCGCCACCGTCCGCGCCCTGCTGGAGGACATCGTCCACCGCCAGCTGGAGGCGGACGTGCCGCTCTGCTCGCTGCTCTCCGGCGGGCTCGACTCCAGCGCCGTCACCGCCATCGCCGCCCGGGCCCTGCGCACGGCCGGCGCCGGCCCGGTGCGCTCCTTCGCCCTCGACTTCACCGGCCAGAGCGAGCACTTCCGGGCCGACGAGGTCCGTTCCACCCCGGACGGCCCGTACGCCCGGATGCTGGCCCGGCACGTCGGTGCCGACCACAGCGTCATCGAGCTGTCCGCCGCCGCGCTCACCGACCCGGCGCAGCGCGCCGCCGTGCTGCGGGCCCGGGACGCCCCGGGCGGCTTCGGCGACATGGACGTCTCGCTGCTGCTGCTCTTCCGGGGCGTGCGCGAGGAGTCCACGGTGGCGCTGTCCGGCGAGTCCGCCGACGAGCTGTTCGGCGGCTACCGCTGGTACCACGACCCGGAGCTCGTCGCCGCCGACGACTTCCCGTGGGTGGGCGCGGTCACCCAGCTCGGCGGCACCGGCACCGGCCCCCGCGAGCAGCTGCTGGACCGGGGCCTGATCGGCAAGCTCGACCTGCACGAGTACCGGCGGGCCCGCTACCGCGAGGCACTGGCCGAAGTCCCGCACCTGCCCGACGCCGACCCGGTCGAGCGGCGGATGCGCGAGATCTCCTACCTGAACCTCACCCGCTTCGTCTGCATCCTGCTGGACCGCAAGGACCGGATGAGCATGGCCAACGGCCTGGAGGTCCGGGTGCCGTTCTGCGACCACCGGCTGGTGCAGTACGTCTTCAACACCCCCTGGGCGATGAAGAGCTTCGACGGCCGGGAGAAGAGCCTGCTGCGGGCCGCCGTCCGCGACCTGCTGCCGGCCGGGATCGCCGAACGGGCGAAGGCCCCGTACCCCGTCGTCCAGGACCCGCGCTACCCGGCGCTGCTGCGGGCCGAGCTCGCCGAGCTCGCCGCCGACCCGGGCGCCCCCGTCCTGGGCCTGCTGGACCGCCGGGCGCTCACCGACGCGCTCGCCCCGGACACCGATCCGCAGTCCGTGCGGCTCGGCACCGACCTGGCGCTGGACCTCAACGCCTGGCTGACGGAGTACCGGGTGTCGCTGGAGCTGTGAACGTCCGTCACCTCCGGACGGCGGCGGCCGGGTACCGCCGTCCGGGTGGTGACCCCCGGCCATCCCGCTTCGTTGAGCGGGTACGGCGTGCGATAGCGTCGCCGACACCTCCCGAATGGCGGCCGAAAACGCGGATTCCCGCCCCCGTGCCGTCAGGATGGGGAGCGAACCGTCCACCTCGATCCGCCGGGGGATCTCCGTCATGCAGCCGCGAGCATTCGCGATTCTCACCGCGCTCCTGCTGGGAGTCCTGGGCCTCGGGTCGGTGGCCGTCACCGACTGGACGCCCGCGACGAGCAGCTCGGCGACCGCCCCGGCGGTGGCCGGTACGGCGGGCTCGGGCGCACCTCCCGCGGGCGGCGCGACGCCGGCCGGCGCGAGCGCCACCCCGACCGGCGACCCGGCCGTGTGGACCCGCTCGACGCTGCGCAACAAGATGATGACCGAGATGCAGGCCTCCGACCCGGGCGTCGCACTGGCCGACCTCGACCGGATCACCAAGCAGCTGCCGTACACCGTGCGGTTCTGCCACCCGATCGCGCACGAGCTCGGGCACGAGGCGGTCAAGCGCTACAACGCCGACTTCCAGAAGGTCATCTCCTTCCCGCACGAGACCTGCGCGGCCGGCTACCTGCACGGCGCGGTCGAGGAGATGCTGAACGCCTCCGCCCAGCCCGAGGTGGACCTGCTGAAGCTCTGCGCGCCCAAGAACAGCGGGCCCTGCATCCACGGCGTCGGCCACGGCACGATGTTCGTCGCCAAGCAGGACGTGGCCAAGGCCCGCGAGCTGTGCAACAAGTTCACCACCGACCAGAACCGGATCCGCTGCTCGGAGGGCCTGTTCATGCAGCTCTTCGGCCCGGACGAGGAGGACGAGAAGGCGAAGGCGAACCTGCCCGCCGACAAGCTCGCCCAGGACCCGCTCTACCCGTGCAAGGACCAGCCGGCCCTCTTCCAGTCCGCCTGCTACTTCTACGCGCCGACCTTCTTCCTCTCCTCGCACGACTACCCGAACCACCCCGAGGTGTACGGCGAGGCGCTGAAGTGGTGCCTGAACGGCAAGGCGAGCGGCGGCGCGGTGGACTGCAGCCGCGGCGTCGGCTCCCGGACCATGAAGTACAACCTGGACCGCGAGGACTGGGCCGCCCAGCAGTGCGCGACCGCCGCCGACGGCTGGCAGCGCAAGGCCTGCGCCGAGGGCCTGGTCAGCTACTACACGGTCAACTACACGGACGGCGGCGCGGCCGGCCGGCTCTGCGCCAAGATCACGAACAAGGAGATGCAGGGCTACTGCCGCTCGGCCGGCGGGCTCTCCGCCTCCCTGGACTGACGGCCGCCCCGCACGGACGGCTCCCCCGGACCGACGGCCGTCCCGGATTCACGGCCGCCCCGGACCGGCGACCGTCCCGAGGAACGGGCCCGCGCCGCACGGCGCGGGCCCGCTTTCGTAGGATCGGGGCGAACCGGGTGCGCCGAGGACGCCGCGCCACCAGGCCCTGCACCACCTGGAGCCCGCCGTGACCTCCGACGACTTCCGCGCCGCCGCGCACGCCGCCGCCGACCTGGTCGGCGACTACCTCGCCGAGCTGCCCGACCGCCCGGTCTGGCAGCCGATGGACGACGCCGCCCGGCAGACCCTGCTGGACGCGCCGCTGCCCGCGGCCGGCCGCCCGCTCACCGAGCTGCTCGCCACCATCGGCACGGACGTGCTGCCCCACCCGATGGGCAACGGCAACCCGCGGTTCTTCGGCTGGGTGAACTCCGCCCCCGCACCGGCCGGCGTCCTCGCCACCCTCGCCGCCTCCGCGATGAACCCCAGCTCGGCCGGCGGCGACCACGCCGACGTCCACCTGGAGCGGGCCGTGGTCCGCTGGATCGCCGAGCTGGTCGGCTTCCCCCACCCGGCCGGCGGCGGCCTGCTCACCTCGGGCACCTCGATGGCGACCATCGTCTGCCTGGCCGCCGCCCGCAACCGGGCCGCCCGCGCGGCCGGGTGGGACGTCCGCGAGGACGGCCTGGCCGGGATGCCGCCGCTGGTCGGGTACGTCACCGGCGAGACGCACTCCTGCGTGCGCAAGGCCGCCGAACTGCTCGGCCTCGGCAGCCGGCACCTGCGCACCGTCCCCACCGGCCCCGACGGCCGGCTCGACCCGGCCACCCTGCGGGCCGCGATCGAGCGGGACCGGGCCGCCGGGCTGCTGCCGTTCCTGGTGGTCGCCTCCGCCGGCACGGTCGGCACCGGCGCCGTGGACGCCTTCGGACCGATCGCCGACGTCTGCGCCGAGCAGCGCCTCTGGCTGCACGTGGACGGCGCCTACGGGGCCTTCGGCGTGCTGGACCCGCTGATCGCCCACCGCTACGCCGGGCTGGAGCGGGCCGACTCGCTCGCCCTCGACCCGCACAAGTGGCTCGGCGTCCCGGTGGACTGCGGCTGCGCGCTGGTGCGCGACACCGAGGAACTGCGCGCCACCTTCAGCCTGGTGCCGTCCTACCTGCGCGACGAGGCGGCCGGGGCGCTCGGCTGGTTCTCCGAGTACGGCACCGAGCAGACCCGCCCGTTCCGCGCCCTCAAGGTGTGGGCCACCATCACCCACCGGGGCCGCGACGGCATCGCCCGGGACATCGCCCGGTGCACCGAGCTGGCCCGCCACCTCGGGGAGCTCGTCGAGACGGACGACGAGTTGGAGCTGCTGGCCGAGGTGCAGACCTCGATCGTGGCGTTCCGCCACCGCGCCGCCGGCCTGGACGCGGCGGCGCTGGACGCGCTCAACCGGGAGCTGCCGACGGCGGTGCAGCGGCGCGGCCGGGTCTTCGTCACCGGCGCCCGGCTCGGCGGCCACGAGATGCTCCGCGCCTGTCTCCTCAACGCCGCCACCACGGAGGCCGATCTCGCCCTGCTGATCGCCGAGGTGAAGTCGGCCGCGGCCGAACTGCTCGCCGACGCGGCCCCGTAGCCGAAACCCCGGGCCGAAGGCCGTCCGGCGGCGGGCGGGAATCGTGCCCGAACCGAAGAACGCGACGGGGCGACGAGCATCGGCACCGGGTCCGGGCGCCCGGAGGCGGGTGGGCAGATTCACCGACATTTACCGGCAGGTCACGGGGGATTCGTGATCGCGAAACACCAAAGCGGCAGATTGATGGCATGGAGCACACGGAGCCTCTGACGACGACCGACCGCACCGACCACTCGCCGACCCCCTCCCGTGCCCAACGGCGCGGCGCCAGAACCCACCGCTGGCGCCGCGACACCGTGGAACTCGCCGCGGTCTTCCTCTCCGTGACCGCCGCCGACCTGGTGGCCAAGATCGTCGTCCACGGCCCGGAGGGCCCGGTGGTGCTCGCCGCGTCCGCGGTGACCCTGCTCGCCACGGCCCTGTTCCACACCTGGTGGTCACACCGGCACCATCTGCACGGCCCGCCGGCCCCGGACGTTCCGGCGCCCCCGGCCGCACCCGGGCCGGACGGACCGAAGGGGCCGCTGGACGCCTTCGAGCAGACCACGCTCTGGCGGGTCCGCACCACGGTGCAGGACTCCCCCGGCAGCCTGGCCCGGGTCTGCACGGCCTTCGCCGAGCGGCAGGTCAACATCATCTCGATGCAGTCCCACCCGCTGCCGGACGGCACCGTCGACGAGTTCTTCGTCCGCGCGCCGCACACGCTCACCCGGGCCGATCTGGCCGCCCTGGTGGCGGGGGCCGGCGGGCACGACATCTGGAGCGACCCGGCCGACGCGCACGACCTGGTGGACGTCCCCACCCACGTCCTCGCGCTGGCCACCCGTACCGCCCTGGACGCCGCCGAGCTGCCGATCGCGCTGCGCCGGCTGTTCGGGCAGTGCGCCATCCGGCAGTACCCGGGCGCGGGCCGGCGCGGCGGCGGGGTGGACGGGCACGTGATGCGGCTGCCGGTGCCCTCCGGCGACCTCATCGAGCTCAGCCGCCCGCACCTGCCGTTCACCCCGACCGAGTTCGCCCGGGCGCAGGCCCTGGTGGAGCTGGACACCCTGCTCGGCCCCCGGGTGCCGGACGTCCGGGCCCGGCTGCGGCTGCCCGCCGGGGCGGACCTGACCGTCCGGCGCGCGGACGCGGGCGACCACGAGGCGGCGCTGGCCATGCACCACCGCTGCTCCCCGGAGACCCTGCGCAAGCGCTACCACGGCCCGGTCCGGGACGCCGACCGCTACCTGGACCACCTGCTGGACGCCCGGCACGGCCAGACCCTCGCGGTCGAGGCCGCCGACGGGCGGATCGTCGCCCTCGGCCACCTGATGTGGGACGACGACAGCGCCGAGGTCGCGGTGCTGGTCGAGGACGACTGGCAGCGGCGCGGGCTGGGGCTCGACCTGATGCGGCGGATGGCCGCGCTGGCGCTGGAGGCCGGGGTGGAGACCGTGTACGCGGTCACCAACTCCTCCAACACCGGGCTGATCGCCACCATGCGCAAGCTGGCCGCGCCGCTGGACTACCAGGTCGAGGAGGGCACCCTGGTGATCACCGCGCACCTGGCGGAGGCCGCCGAGGAGCTGCCCGTCCCCTGGCCCACCCGGCCGGGCAGGTAGTCGTTTCTTCACTACATCCTCACTCCGCACGATCGGTCCGGACGGCGATCACGCCGTCCGGACCGCCGCGTTCCCGGGCCCGGACGGGCCGGTGGGGGCGGCGGCAGGCCCGCCGGACACCTCCGCGAGCCCACCGGCCGGCCGGGCCCGGGGGGAACCGGCGGACCCGGCAGAGGCGTCCCCCGCAGTGAAAGGCCCCTCCGTACACCGCCCGTTCTGACGTCACGTCAGGGCGGCGCCGACGAGGCAGCCGGCGCCGTCGCAGCAGGCGGCACGGGGTCCGGAGCGTCGAGCCGGGCGGCGGAGTCGGTAGGCTGGCCCCGTCCCCGCCGCCCGACGGCCTGTTATCCGGCCCCGGGCGGTGCCGCAGCAAGGAGGAACCACTGAGCATGGCAGGCACCGAATCGGAGCCCACAGGCGCACGCGACGCCTCGCTGCCCGCCCGCGCCAAGATCGCGGTCACGGCCGGCAAGGTGGCCGCCGCCCTCTCCCAGAAGGCGGGCCGAGGCAGCGGCTCGGTGATCGGCGGCAAGATCGCCCTCAGGCTCGACCCCGATCTGCTCGCCACCCTCGCCGACCACCTGGACGTGGTGCTGGTCAGCGCCACCAACGGGAAGACCACGACCACCCGGCTGATCGCCGAGGCGCTGCGCGCCGCCGGCCCGGTGGTCTCCAACGCCCTGGGCGCCAACATGCCGGCCGGCATCACCTCCGCCCTGGCCGGCGGCTCGGACGCCCGCTTCGGCGTCATCGAGGTGGACGAGAAGTACCTGGCCGGGGTCGCCCGCGACACCCACCCCAAGGCGATCGCGCTGCTCAACCTCTCGCGCGACCAGCTGGACCGCGCCGCCGAGACCCGGATGATGGCCGAGAAGTGGCGCGAGGGCCTCCAGGACACCGAGGCCGTGGTCATCGCCAACGCCGACGACCCGCTGGTGACCTGGGCCGCCTCCTCCTGCAAGAAGGTGGTCTGGGTGGCCGCCGGACAGGCCTGGAAGGAGGACGCCTGGTCCTGCCCCGCCTGCGGCGGCGTGATGCAGCGCCCCGGCGACGACTGGTTCTGCCAGGACTGCGGCTTCCGGCGCCCCAACCCGCACTGGGCGCTCCAGGGCACCCACGTGATCGACCCGCAGCGCGGCGCCTGGCCGATCCAGCTCCAGCTGCCCGGCCGCGCCAACCTGGCCAACGCCACCAGCTCCGCCGCCGTCGCCGCCGTCTTCGGCGTCCCCCCGCAGGTCGCGCTGGAGCGGATGCAGTCGGTGACGGCCGTGGCCGGCCGCTACGACGTGGTCCAGTACCAGGGCCGCGACATCCGGCTGCTGCTGGCCAAGAACCCGGCCGGCTGGCTGGAGACCTTCTCGCTGATCGACGGCCCGCCGGCGCCGGTCATCCTCTCCGTCAACGCGCTCGACGCCGACGGCACCGACACCTCCTGGCTCTGGGACGTCGACTACGAGCGCCTCGCCGGGCACCCGGTCTTCGTGATGGGCCAGCGCAAGCTGGACCTCGCCGTCCGCCTGGAGGTCGCCGGGCTGCAGTTCCACGTGGTGGACTCGCTGGAGCAGGCCGTCCGGATGGCCCCGCCCGGCCGGATCGAGGCGATCGCCAACTACACCGCCTTCCAGCAGCTGCGGAAGGTCGTGGCCGGCTGATGCCCGGCCCAGCAGCCCACTTCACGACGGAAGGCCTTCGAGGATGAGTGAGAGCAGCCTGCGCGTGGTCTGGGTCTACCCCGACCTGCTCAGCACCTACGGCGACCGGGGCAACGCCCTGGTCGTGGAGCGCCGGGCCCGCCAGCGCCACCTCAACGTGACCAGGATCGACGTCCGCTCCGACCAGGCGGTGCCCACCAGCGGCGACATCTACCTGATCGGCGGCGGCGAGGACCGCCCGCAGCGGCTGGCCGCCGAGCGCCTGCGGGGCGACAGCGGGCTGGTCCGGGCCGCCGAGAACGGCGCGATCATCTTCGCCGTCTGCGCCGGCTACCAGATCCTCGGCCACGAGTTCGTCAACGACCTCGGCGAGCGCGAGCCGGGCCTCGGCCTGCTCGACGTCTGGACCACCCGCGGCGAGGGCGCCCGCTGCGTCGGCGACGTGCTCGCCGACGTCGACCCGCGGCTGGCCCTGCCGCAGCTGACCGGTTTCGAGAACCACCAGGGCGTCACCCACCTCGGCCAGGGCGTCCAGCCGCTGGCCAGGGTCACCGCCGGCCGGGGCAACGGCACCGGGGACGGCACCGAGGGCGCCTGGCGGGACACCGTCTTCGGGACGTACCTGCACGGCCCGGTGATGGCCCGCAACCCCGCGGTCGCGGACATGCTGATCAAGCTGGCGCTGGACGTGAACGCCCTGCCGCCGGCCGACACCACCTGGTACGACGCGCTGCGCGCCGAGCGCATCGCGGCCACTTCGCGCCCCGCGTAGTACGCCGGCCCGCTCCGACCGGGTGCCCGCGATGCGGTCACCCGGTCCACAGGCGGGCCGGAACGTACGACAATGGGGCTGCCGGCTGCACACCCTCCTCGGCAGCAGGCTGCACTTCCGCGCGGGGGCGCCGACGGCGCCGCTCCCGCGTCGGCTCCTGCCCGGCCGGACGCAGGAGCCGTATGCTCGACTGCACGGCCGTTTTCGGGCGTTCTGTCCGGATCGGCCGGTCCTTCACCCCACGGTCATCTCCCCGCCATCACGGTGTGGGACCAGACCGCTACGGTGACGGTTCGTCGTCCCAGCCTGTAGTCCGGCCGTTCCTCGGTTCTGCTCGGGAGTTGCAAAGCAATGCGTATTGGAGTGCTGACCAGCGGCGGTGACTGCCCCGGCCTGAATGCGGTGATCCGCTCCGTGGTCCACCGGGGGGTGGTCGACCACGGCGACGAGATCATCGGGTTCGAGGACGGCTGGCGCGGTTTCCTGGAGGGCGTCCACCGCCCCCTGACCCTGGACTCGGTGAGCGGCATCCTCGCCCAGGGCGGCACCATCCTCGGCTCCTCGCGAGTGCAGCCGAGCCACCTGCGGGACGGGGTCGAGCGCGCCAAGCGGTACTGCGCCGACCTCGGTCTGGACGCCGTCATCCCGATCGGCGGCGAGGGCACCCTCAAGGCCGCCAAGCTGATGAGCGACGCGGGTCTGCCGATCGTCGGCGTGCCGAAGACCATCGACAACGACATCGCCGCCACCGATGTCACCTTCGGCTTCGACACCGCCGTCTCGGTCGCCACCGAGGCGCTGGACCGGCTGAAGACCACCGCCGAGTCGCACCAGCGGGTCATGGTCGTCGAGGTCATGGGCCGGCACACCGGCTGGATCGCGCTCAACGCGGGCATGGCCGCCGGCGCCCACGCGATCGTCGTCCCGGAGCGCCCGTTCCACATCGACAAGCTCACCGCCGTCGTCCGCGAGCGGTTCGACCGGCAGAAGAAGTTCGCGATCGTGGTCTGCGCCGAGGGCGCCAAGCCCGAGCCCGGCACCATGCACTGGGAAGAGGGCAGCAAGGACATCTACGGGCACGAGCGGTTCACCGGCATCGCCACCCAGCTCTCCCGCGAGCTGGAGCACCGGCTCGGCAAGGAGGCCCGCCCGGTGATCCTCGGCCACACCCAGCGCGGCGGCACCCCGACCGCGTACGACCGGGTGCTCGCCACCCGGTTCGGCTGGCACGCCGTGGAAGCCGTCCACAAGGGCGCCTTCGGCCACATCACCGCCCTGCAGGGCACCAACATCAACCTGGTGCCGCTCGGCGAGGCCGTCGCCGAGCTCAAGACCGTGCCGCAGGAGCGCTACCTGGAGGCGGAGACGGTCCTCTGACCTACCCCGCCCCGGCCGACGGCCCCCGAGCACGCGCTCGGGGGCCGTCGGTGGTTCGGAGCCTGGGAGGGTGGACCCGAACCCGGGGGTCGGTCCGATCAGAACCCGGTGTCGTAGGTGTACCGGGCGCTGTGGTCGAGCATGTCCGCCGGGGTGACGTTGTTCCACGGCTTCATGGTCTCGTTGAGGTCGACCACGTTCGCCGTGCCGGCGGTCGGCAGGTAGCCCGACGACGGGTGGAGCTTCTGCCACTCCGACCAGAGCTTGTCGATGAAACAGTGGTGCAGCCAGAACACCGGGTCGTTGGGCGACATGCCGGTGGTCATGTGACCGCCGACCCAGACGTGCACCCGGTTGTGCAGGTTGACCCCGCGCCAGCCCTCCAGGTTGTTGCGGAAGCCGTCCGAGGCGCTGTTCCAGGGCGCGGCGTCGTACGCGGCGATGGCGAGCACGCCGGTGGCCTCGGAGCGGCTCGGCAGCTGGGCGACCGAGACGCCGAACTGGCGCCGCAGGAAGTTGCGGCTGTCCGGCCGCACGCTCAGCGTCCAGTTGCCGCCGGAGAAGGCGAACGGGCCGGTGGTGACCTGGCCGTCGCTGCTGCGGCCGTTGCCGCCCATGAAGTCGGCGCCCCAGATCGAGGCGGTGGTGGTGCGGTCCGCCGTCCAGTCCCAGTACGGCAGGGTGACGGTCGGGTCGATCGCCTGCAGGGCCTCCTCGAACTGCAGCAGGAAGCGCCGGTGCCAGGGCAGGAAGGACGGCGAACGGTGGCCGACCCGCTCGCCGTTGTCGGTGTCGCTGGTGATGAAGTTGTTGTGCGTCGTGACGAAGGAGTCGTAACCGCCGCTGCGCTTGAGTTCGAGCACGGCGTTCACGAAGGCGCGCTTCTCCTGGGCCGTCAGGGTCGCCTGGTTCTTGCGGACTGCCATGAGTCCCCCCTTGGGTGTGAAGTGGTGTTCCGGGTCCGGGTGTTCGGACTCCTGGCTCAGACGGTCACGATCGGCACGAGCGTGGCGCCCTGCAGCTCGGTGACGGCCGCGCGGGCGAGCGCGCGCGGCGTGGCGAAGGTCTGGTAGTGGTTGACGACGCTGATCCAGGTGCCGTCGGCGTTGCGCATCATGTGCAGCTCGTCGCCGTCGATCCGCACCGAGTAGCCGGCGCCGCCGTGGTGGTGGCTGCTGCCGTCGGTGACCGGGCGGCCCTGGATGCGGCGACCCTGGAAGACCTCGTCGAAGGTGTCGGACGCCCCCGGGTCGGCAGCCGTCGCCGACTTGCTGGTCGGCCCGGCGACGCCGAGCACGACGGTGCCGGCGGCTGCGGTCAGGGCCACGGCGGCCCCCTGCAGCATCCGGCGCCGGGTCAGCTCCGAGGCATGGGTGTCTTCGGACATGGTGGTACCCCCTTGAGCACCCCGTCTGGTGTTGGGGCGCCGTTCAGAAAGGCTTGCAGAAACGTTAATGCGAGGCGATTCCATGATCGCTCTCGCTGTTTCGATGCTTTCAGGGCAAGTCGACCTAGAGAACTGCCGATCGGCGGGGGTACGTACGGTTGGCCTGGATCCAGCCATCCACCGATGGACCACGCCTCGGACGCCCCAGGAAGATCTCCCGTTTCTCCACTGAAAGATCGTCAGAAGCAGATGGATCTTCACGCTGTGCAGATCCCGCGCCGAAGATCCTTCGCCTCCGACCCAACCCCGGTGACCGGCCTCACCCGGGCAGGATGGCGCGATGCGACGGCCTCCGTCCGGCCGCCGGTGGCCGAAGTGCGGTCACCGTGCGCGCATCTGCCGGCCCGTCGGCACGCCGTGCCGGGTCGGCCGGGGGCGTCTCGGTACCGTGCGGGGATGGAGATCCTCGCCTACGGCGTCCAACAAGATGAGCGGCCCCTGCTGGAGAAGGCCTTCGCCGAGCGGCACGCGCTGCGGAGCCTGGCGGTCTTCCTCAACCACGACACCGCGCCGCTCGCCGCCGGGTACCGGGCGATCAGCAGCAGCGTCAACGACGTCCTGGACGCCGGGACCCTGGGCCTGCTCGCCGCCGGCGGCACCGAGTTGATCGCCCAGCGCTCCACCGGCTTCAACAACATCGACCTGGACGCCGCCGCCGAACTCGGCCTCACCGTCGCCCGGGTCTCGCACTACAGCCCCTACGCCGTCGCCGAACACGCCTGGGCCCTGGCCCTGGCCGTGAACCGCCGGCTCACCCGCGCCACCAACCGCTCGCGCGAGTTCGACTTCCGCCTCGACGGCCTGCTCGGCCGCGACATCCACGGCATGACCGTCGGCGTGCTCGGCACCGGCAAGATCGGCGAGTGCTTCGCCCGGATCGCCCACGGCTTCGGCACCGAACTGCTCGGCTGGGACATCGCCGAGAACCCCGCCTGCGCCGCCCTCGGCATGACCTACGTGGACCGCGCCGAACTGCTCGCCCGCAGCGACCTGATCAGCCTGCACGTCCCCCTGCTGCCCGGCACCCACCATGTGATCGACGCCGCCGCCCTCGCCCTGATGAAGGACGACGCCATCCTGATCAACTCCAGCCGCGGCGGCCTCGTCGACACCACCGCCCTGGTCGAGACCCTGCGCGCCGGGCGCCTGTCCGGCGTCGGCCTCGACGTCTACGAGGAGGAGACCGGCGTCTTCTTCTACGACCGCTCCGTCGAAGGCATCAGCGACGACACCCTCGCCCGCCTCGTCACCTTCCCCCAGGTCCTGATCACCTCCCACCAGGCCTACTTCACCCACACCGCCGTCGGCCAGATCATCGACGCCACCGTCCGCAACATCGACGACTTCGAAGCCGGCCGGCGCAGCGAGAACACCCTCGTCCCGAAAAGCTGACCCACCGACGCACCGGAACCGCTCCGGCGCTCACGGGCCACGCGGCACGCGGTTCCGAGAGCGTTCGTCCAAATCCGTAAGGTCAAGGAAACGACCGCCACGGACTCTTGCATGAGATCGGGTCATACCCAGGCTGCAGCAGACCGCCCTGGACGAACTACCCACCCCCGCCAGCCCCTGAACGCGGCCAATCCCATCATCACGGGACAGCGAGACCACGAAGCATCCGAGAGCGTCGGGCACCCGCCTCGCACCTAAGAACCCCTTGACCCCCAGTGTCGCGCGCGGTAGGAGCGCGGTGTGGTGCCGGTCAGCCGGGCGAAGTGCTGCCGAAGGCTGGCGGCCGAGGTGAATCCGGCCAGCGCCGCCACCCGCTCCACCGGTTCGTCGGTCTGCGTGAGCAGTTCGCGGGCCCGATCCAGCCGCAGGCGCAGCAGGTACTGCGGTGGGCTGACGCCGGCCTGGGCGCGGAAGCGGCGGTTGAGGCTGCTGACACTGATCCCGGCGTGCTCGGCGAGGTCCGTAGGGGTCAGCGGGAGGTGGAGACGGGCCTTCAGCCAGCGCAGGGTCGGTTCGAGGCCCGCGCTGTCGGCCAGCTCGCGATCGATGCACTCCTGGACGCGGTCGGCGTGCCGCAGCAGGGGCGTGAGGAGTTCCCGGGAGGTCTCGCCGGCCGTCCGCTCGCCGTGGTCCTCGGCCAGCAGGTGCAGGCACACGTCCATCCCGCCGAAGATCCCGGCAGAGGTCAGGAAGGGGCCGTCGGCGACGGCCGCACCGACCAGGTCGACCTCGATCCGGGGGTACCGCCGGGCCAGCTCCTCGGTGTGGCGCCAGCCGGTGGTGGCGCGCCGGCCGTCGAGCAGGCCGGTTGCGGCGAGGGTGAACACCCCGGCGCCGATCGCGCCGATCCGGCTGCCCCGGGCCGTGGCGGCCCTCAGTGCGTCCAGGACCACGGGCGGAGGCTCCAGCGGAACACCGTCGCGGCCGGGAAGCAGCACGATGTCGGCGTCGGCGAGGCCTTCGAGGCCGTGCGGTACGGCGATGGCCAGCGGCGCCGGCAGGCCGATGCCCAGCGGGCCGGGAGGGGCGCAGAGCCGCACGTCGTAGGCCACGCCCGGGTGCTCGCGCGCCGCGGTACCGAACACCAGTCCCGGGGTGGTGAGGTGGTGTCCGGGCAGCCCGTCGGGCACGAGGACGGCGATGACCGACATACCCGGAAGATACCCGAAATCGGGCAGGCGAGCGGTGCCCCGGTGGCGCCGGGGCACCGCCGGCGGGCATCAGCCGTACTGGTGGATCGTCTTCCAGATCCAATCCGTGTACGCCGGGACGCTGGTGTAGAGGCCCGGGCCCGTCGAACAGGTCGGGTCCGTGTCCCCGTCGCCCGAGGTGGTCCCGACGAGCTCCCAGCGGCTGCCCCGGCCCTTCTGGAGCTGCGGGCCGCCGGAGTCCCCGAAGCACGCCATGGCGCCCGGCACCTGGCTGACCGTGCAGAGGCGCAGCCACCCCGCCCGGCCGGGGGCGCACTCGTCGACGGCTCCCCGGCGGGTCTCCAACTGCTGGAGCCGGCTCGCGAACTCGGCCTGCTGCGGGTTGTCAACGTTGGCGACGCTGCCGAAGCCGAGCAGGCGGGTCGGCGTACCGGGCCGGGCCGCCCGGTCGGCGATCCGGATGGGCTCCTCGCTCACCGGGCGGTCCAGCCGGATCAGTGCGAGATCGTCCTGGTTGGCCCCGCCGCCGCCGGTGCCGATTCCGTAGCCGGGGTGGGTGATCGTCTTCTGGATGGTGCGTACGGTGCCGCCGGACTCGCGCCGGTCCGAGCCGATCCGGACGGTGCCGTCCAGGACCACGCCGATCTCGGGGTCGAGGCAGTGGCCCGCCGTCAGTACCCACTGCGGGTGGATCAGGGTCGCGCCGCAGACACCGTCGGCCAGGCCCTGCGTCGGAGCCGACAACGGGATTGAGGCCATGTACGGGTAGCGCGCCGTGGCGTCCGTCCCGTTGACGATGGCTCCGGCGCTGCCGGTCATGGCGGTGGCGCACACCGTCGCGGCCAGGGCGACGGTGGCGACGCGCGCCGCTCGGCGCGCCAGAGAACTGATGGGCATGGAAGGTCCTTCCTTCGGGGTGGGCGCAAGCACGCCTTGGCAGATGCGGATGTGCGACCGTGGGACGGGTGCACCGGCGGTACGGGCACCGCAGCCGGGCGTCCCCTCACCTCGGGTGCCGCGTACCGCCCATCCTCCGCACCGGCCCGCGCCCGCAACAGCGGCCCCGATGTCACCCTGGGCTAAATTCTGGACATGCCAGTCATCGCTGTTCTCGCCCTCGACGGCGTACCGGGCCACCAGCTCACCGCGCCGGGAGTCGCCTTCGGCAGTGCCGCACGCCATCACCCGCACGTCGGGTACGAGGTGCGGTACTGCGCGGGGCCCGGCTTCCGTACGACGGGCGGTCCGGCGCCGTTCCGGCTCGACACGCGCTGGGGGTTGGAGGGGCTGGAGGACGCGGACACGGTACTGGTCCCCGGTCACGACGGCTTCCGCGCGGACCCGCCGCCCGGGGTTGCCGAGGCATTGCGGGCCGCAGCGGCCCGGGGCAGCCGGATCG
Source organism: Kitasatospora sp. NPDC003701 (assembly GCF_053587085.1). NCBI lineage: Bacteria > Bacillati > Actinomycetota > Actinomycetes > Kitasatosporales > Streptomycetaceae > Kitasatospora > Kitasatospora sp. NPDC003701. The sequence goes on along the minus strand of NZ_JBSFNM010000024.1, from coordinate 15,960 downwards.
GCGCGATCGGGACGGGGACGTTCACCCTTGCCGCCACCGGGCTGCTGGACGGTCGCCGGGCCGCGACCGGCCGCCGGTATGCCGCAGAACTGGCCGGGCGCCACCCCCGGATCACGGTCGATCCGGAGGGCTCGGTCACGGAGGCGGCCCCGTTCCACAGCGCGGCGGGGGTGCTCGGCGGTGTCGACCTGTGCCTGCGGCTGATCACGCTGGACCACGGCGATCCGGTTGCCGTGGAGACGGAACGGCAGGTCTTCCTGGAGCTCCACGAACGCGGCGAACCGGCCGGGCCCACCCGGGCCGCCCACCAGCCCGGCCCGGCAGGCTCCCGCCTCGGACCCACGCTCCGGTGGCTGGAGGCACACCTGGACAGCCCGCTGACGCTGAACGACCTCGCCGACCACGCCGGACTCACCGTTCGGGGCCTGACCAGGCGCTTCCGGACCGAGACCGGGCTGCCGCCGCTTCAGTACCTGCTCCGCGCGCGCATCCAGCTGGCGCAGCGCCTACTGGAACGGGGCGACGAGCCGGTCGAACGCATCGCCGCCCGCACGGGGCTCGGCACACCCGCCAACCTGCGCCATCACTTCCAGCACCACACGGGCACAAGCCCGCGGACCTACCGGACGGCCTTCCGTTCCCTCGTCTCCACCCTGACCTGGGCCGACGGCCGTCCGGGCGACCCCGCCCAAAGTGCGCCGACCGACTCCCCCGCGGTGGACCGGCCGGACCTGCCCGGCTGAGGCCCGGCCACCGCCGCGCGGCGGGCCGCATCCGGCGCGGAGCAGCCGCAACGCGGCCGGCCGATGCTGCGGCCGTCCACGCCGACTGACCTCCCGTTGCCCAACCGGCCACCGCTCGTTGGGCCCGTCGAGCGCCCCGACCAGGGCGCGAGGCTGCGCCTGCTCCACACCGTCCGGCACGTACACCCCCACGGCCCGGGCGCCGCAGCGTGGCCCTTTCGGGGCGGTCGGGCCCGTACACGGCCCGGCCGCCCCGTGCCGTGTCCCACGGGGCTCGGGGGCGTTGTGCGGATGGTCGTGACGAGCTCCGACAGAGTGGTCCGCCGTCACGAGTGATTCGAGGGTCCGGAGTGTGGGCGCGGCCGCCGCCCCGGGGTTTCGGGGCGGCGGCCGGATAGGTTGGGGTCCGGTGCGGTGGTTCCGGGTGTGGGGGTCAGCGTGCGAGGGTGATGGTCAGGGTCTCGTTGGGGCAGGTGGCGCCGAGGTCGCGCAGGACGTTCTTCTCGGTGGTGTCCACGGTTTGGCCCCAGCGGGTCTTGGAGACGGTCCAGCGGGCGACGTATTAGTCCGGGCGCCCCCACACGATCGGTGCGGTCGGCGGCCGCCAGTGCGGCGAGTCGTCGACGAGGACGAGACCCGCGTCGTCGCGCCCGCCCGGGGTCCCCGCCCACACCACCGTCCCACCCGCGTCCCCGCCGGCGCCCGGGTGGAACACCTTCACCCGCGTCCCGGCCGGGCCGGTCACGTGCGCGGAGGTCAGGACCAGCCGGCCGCCGACCGCGTACCCCGACCCCGAACCGGGGCCCGGACCCTTCGGTCCGGTCACCCCCGCCAGCCTCAACTGCTCCACGCCCGCCCCTCCCCGGCTCCCCTACCAACCCCTGCCGCAGGTCCGGCCGAGCGCCGGACACCCACCCCCGTCAGTCCGGGATGCGCCCCGACACGTCTCCGGGCCCGTCCGGGCGCTCCTGCGCCGAACTCACCAGCAGGTCGGTACCGTCCGCGCGCTTGGGGGTGAGGGTGAAGGCGACGCGGTGGGTACGGCCGCGTGAGACGCCCGCCTCCGCCTCCGCGCCGACCGCCCACAGCTTGAACTTCGCCTTCGCCTTCGTGTCGGCGCGCAGCTCGACCTCGAACTCCATCTCCACCGGCCCCACCGCGAACACCACCTGCGGGTCGCTACCCGCCCTCGCGGCGGCCTCCAGCAGTTCGTCGCGCACCGCCGCCACCGCGTCCGCCAGCGGAACATCCATCGAACCCACCCCTCCCCCGAGCACCTGATCCACAGTCAGGTCGATGCGAACACCGTAGGGCTCACGCGGGGACCTTCGCAGCGAAAGCCGAATCCGGCTGGACGGGCCCGGCGCCAGCGGGTTCCGGCTCCGCCAGCCGGCCTTCGCCGCGCGCTGCCGCGCGGCGAAGGCCGGGATTCAGCGGGTGAGGACCACGAGCCGTTGCCCGCCCGGGACATGCCGGCGACGGGGCGGGTTCAGCGGCCGGGGTGGTCGATGACGTTGCCGTTGCTGCACTGGTTGGCGCGGTCGCCGACCCAGTCGCCGAGCACGGGCACGACCGCGACCTCGGCGAAGCAGACGACCTCCTGCCGGTCACGGTCCGTGTCCGCCGGTTCGGGGCCGTCCGCGGCCCGGCCTGAGACGGTCCGCCAAGCCGGCACGGGCCCGCAAGGTCCGCACCGACACCGAGTAACCGCCGCGCCGCCGGACAGCAGATCCCCACCGCCCTCACCGGGCGCACCGCACTCCAGGCCGCCAAGGTCCCGGTCGACCAGCTCGCCGCGACCCACCCCCTCGACCGGGTCGTCTACCGCAGTGGCGCGCGAGTCCCCGTCCGAGCGTGGGCCGAAGCCGCCACCCTCGCCCGGGCAGCCGTCGCCTACAACGCCGGCACCCTCGCAGGTCACCCGCGAACACGGCGTCCAGTTCGTGGAGGTGTTCGACGGCTTCGACTGGGGCTGGACCAACCGCCCCGACCGTTGTTCAACGCGAGGTCCGGTTCCGTTGCGTCCCGGAGAGCGGAAAGCCCTACGACCGCGTTTTCACGATCGGCATCCCTGTGATCTCGTGATGCGGTGACATCACGGCAGGCCACGGACCGTCGCCGCCGTCCGGCTAGTGGGCCCGGGCCGCGCCGCCCGCGCCAACGGTGATGGTGATCTGCTGACCGGGCAGGACGGTGAGGCGGCCTCGGCTCCGCAGGACAGGGCGGCAGCGCGGGCGGCAGGGGTATCACCGGCGGCGAGGGCGGGCGCAGTTCCACTGCCGGCCCGGGCGAGGCCGGCGGCCGGGGCGGGACGGGAGGCGCGGGCGGCGCGGGCGGCGCGGTAACCCCGCCCACCGGGACCGGCGCAGGAGGACGGGGCGGCAACGGGGCCGGCAGCATCGGAGGAGGCTCCAAGGGCTCCAGCGCACCCACCGCAACCCCCGGGACGGCCGGCCAAGACGGAGGCCCCGGCTACGCACTCATCACCTGGTGACACCGCTCGCACCCCGCTGACGGGGCCCGAAGCGCGGAACCCCACCACAATCGGAACGTCCACGTTCCACCAAGGCCACGGCCTCATCCCCGGGCCGACGGGCCGACGCGGAAGGTCGGGGTCGGCGATCCGGGTCCTGGTTTTGGCCGGGCCTGGACCAGGCTCTTCGGAGCCATGGCTGTCCTCCACTGCCAGGCCGCGATCCGGGCGGCCGTCGACCCCGGGACGGCCGGCCGGAGGGCCTCGTCTTCACAGGCTCGGACGGATCGCTCCTGCGGCCCGAGCGGGTCCTCGACCAGTTCCGCAAGCGCACCACCGAGCTCGACCCCGCCGCGTCTGCCCGGCATGGCGGCTGCCGCAGACGGAGTCGGCTCGGTGGTCACCGCGCTGGTGCGGGCGGCGCGGCCGAAGTCTCCGACTCGGTGAAGGTGGCCGGCGTTGGGGGGCCGCTCCGGACGTGCCGGGACCGCAGGCCCCAGCCGCGGCGAGGAGCAGAGCCACGGCGGCGAGCGCCGCCGCCGTCGGCACGGTACGTGCGCCGGTCTCAGGACGGGGCATCGGGCCAGTCTGGCAAGCGGTGGAATTGGCCTGCTGAGCGGCCTGTCTCAGAAGCCCCTGAACACCCCGTCCTCGTCGACGGCTCCGGCGAAATCGTCGAATTCCATGTTCGCGATCGACAGGTTGTTCTCGATCCCCCAAAGCTCTGCGGCGACAACCCGGACGAAGCGCCCCGGCCCACCCCACAGATCCACGACAACGACCGGTAGCTCGGCCGAGCCGAGCGCCACCGTGTCCGCCAGGACGAGCAAAGGGTGCCGGTACTCGCCGGGCAGCAGGTTTCTCGCCCCGGCACAGGTCGCACCCTCGAAGCGGGGATCGTCCACGAGCTCGACGCCGGGAAGGAACCCGTCCTCGTTCGGGGTGGCCAGGACCTTGCGCAGACGCTCCCACGAAGCGGGACCGGAGAAGTCGGTACGCACCACCAACATGGCCGAACTGCTGGGAAGTTGATTCACAAGGCGACCGTACCGCGAAGGTACCGGACCACTCCCGACCGAGTCCGCCCGCTGCCGGGCCGACGGCCTGCGCACGCGCCTGCGCCTCCCGTCGATCGGCCAGAATGGGGCACGGCATTGCGACGCAACCCTGCGACTGGACCGCCCCGCCTCGCGGGTCCTGCTGCGGTACCGGGACGGCCGATGGACAGCGCCGACCACCTGGGTGCCCGGGACCAGATCCTGCCCGTTGGCCGCTCGGCGGGCTGCCGAACACTGGTGGGACATGGCCAAGGCCCGCCTCGCCGCTGTTTCCGGCACCCCGCACGGCCACCCGCCGGCCGGCGCGGGCGCGTACCTGGCCGTGGTGCCGCTTCCCGCTGGCCGGGCATGCCCGCGGTCCCGACCGGGCGAGGGGCCGTGGCGGTGGTGGTCCGTCGATGCCCTGCGACAGGAGAGGGCCACCACCCGGCCGCGCGAACTCGCCGCGTCCTCGACGGATACCTCCAGGGGTGGCTTCCCGTCGGGACGGCAGACACCTCCATCCGGTGGTGCGGTTCACGGTTGCCGATCGCGGCCCGCGGCGGCCGCCCAGCCGATCCCGATCACCAGCGCGAGCACCATGAGCACCACGCAGCACGATCGATGTCCAGCTGTTCCGATGCTCCTCAACCCCCGGGAGCCCCGTGGGTTCGGACGGAACGCGAGGACGGAGCCGTCCCAAGGGCTCCGGTGCGACCTCGGTCCGGACGTCCTCGGGCTACGACGGCCGCCCGCCGAACTGCCAGTTGTGCACCTCGATGCCGGCGTATCGCTCCCGGGTCAGGACGGCTGCCGCCGTATCCGGGTCCGGCGCGCGGAGCAACGCGGCCGTGCCGAGCCAGGTGCCGCCGTCGTCGGAGAGAAGCGGCCCGTAGGCGATCAGCTCGTCCCGGTCGGACGGCACGGCGAGGTCGACGGGCTGTCCTGCGCCGAGGCCGAGCACGAGGTACCGGTTGCCGCCGGTCCGGCCTCCGGAGAAGTCCCACATGGTGCGCCCCAGCGTGTTGCTCCACCGTCGCAGCAGCACGTCCCGATAGACGCCGGCCTGGTAGCCAGGCTCGTCGAAGGCGAACGCGCGGGCGGCGGCAGGGTCGGGCAGATCGAGGATGTGCACGCTGCCGGTGGGCGTGCCGCCGTCATCGGCGAGGGTCGGGCCCCGGGCGATCATCTCCTTCGCGTACTGGTCCATGTAGGACCAGTGCTCTTCAAGCAGTTCGTCGCGAAGTGCCAGGGAGTCGGGCCGGTCGCGGTGGTAGCAGAGGAACTCCATGCCCACAGGGTCTCTTCAAGGAGGGGACCGGGTCGAGCGGATTTCACCACGCGAAAGGCTCCGGTCCAGGGCGTCGTCGACCGACACGCTCTCCAGGTACCGCCGTGACCAGCTGCTTCGCCGTCCTCCGGCTGTCCTCCAGGTCCCGCAGCGCCGGCGCCTTCGCGCCCCTCCCTCAGCGGCGAGCCCCGCCGTCCGCGTCGCCGGCACCCTGCTCGGGCGTGTGACCTTGGCCTTCCCAGGCGAGCAGGACGTTGTCGTCGCATCCGCCGGCGCGTTCCTTGTCCACGGAGCACATGTCGTTCTGGAAAAGGGTGATGTCGGAGACAAGGGCGCGGATCCTCTTGATGTCCGGGAGGGCGGAGAGGGCGGGGGGCATTTCCCAGTTGCAGGCGAGTTCGACGAGGTCGTCGAAGCTGTGCATGCCGACGTTGCGGCGCCGGATCTGCAGGCGTTCCTCGAACGGCAGGGAGCCCGAGGCGGTGGTGCGGTGGACGACGGCCTGGACGATGCCGCTCCACCAGCGGGCCAGGTGGTGGCGGTGGCGGCGCATCCAGACCGGACTCATGATCTCGCCGATGCCGGCGAGGAGATCGGTGGCGGCGAGGGAAAAGGGATGGAGGGCTGCCAGGGACGAGGTGGGGGGATGCTCGATCGCGGCAGTCATGTGATCGACAACGGCCGCGGTGTCGGGCAATCGGTGTCCGAGGTCTGTGCTGTCGAACTGGTCGTCGAACAAGAGGGCCCAGGAGACCCACTTGTCGATGAGGGCGACGACACCCTCGCCCGCCTCGTCACCTTCCCCCAGGTCCTGATCACCTCCCACCAGGCCTACTTCACCCGCACCGCCGTCGGCCAGATCATCGACGCCACCGCCCGCAACATCGACGACTTCGAAGCCGGCCGGCGCAGCGAGAACACCCTCGTCCCGGCGGCGGACGGCTGACTCCCCGGAAGGTCCGGACAACCGCGCTGCCACCCCGCCCGAAGCCCTCTCCTCCGGAACGACGCGACCACGGTCACCGCGCGCGAAGCGCCGCGGCACACAAGACGGCGCCGGTCGGCCGGGGCGGGCGGCGACCTCAGCGGGAGCGGCGCCGGTCGGCGACGAGCTCCTGCACGAGCGCGTAGGAGGCAACGCGCAGTTGGTAGTCCGGGCACGGTGTGGAGACGGCCAGGGCGTCAGGCCGGTACAGGTCGAGGAGGTGGGCCAGGTGCGGCCTGACCTGGTCCGGTGTGCCGATCATTGTCCGTTGCTGACCGGCGAGCGCGGGAGCCGTGTCGGTACGGTGCTCCGCCGGTTCCGCCCAGGCGAGCAGGGCGCGCAGCGCGGCGGCGGCGTCGGGGTCTGCGGCGCAAGCGATCCGCAGCGCCAGCGCGACGCGCGACGTCTCGGGGCCGCCCTCCGTCCGGCGGAACTCCCGGTAGTGGTCGACCGGTTCCGGGCTCGGGAGGTGGTCGGCGGGCAGCCTGAGGCAGAACGCGAGCCCGTACGCTGCCGCGACCGCGGCGTCGTCGCCGTGCCGGCCGCTCCACCAGATCCTCCGTGACGTCCGGGGCGAGGCCGCGGAGGCGGCCTGTGCCTCGTCCTGGCGGAGCACGCCGAGCAGCGCGGCGAGCCTCGGGCCCGGGTGCTGATCGGGTCGAGCGGCGTCGCGGTACGGCGTGACGATCAGATCGGTCCGCCTCGGGTGCAGGTGCGCGAGCGAGATGAAGCCGGCAGCGCCCCGGGCCGGGCCGCCGTCCGTCGGCAGTACCAATCCGGTACCCACCCGGATGGACTCGGTGATGGTGGCCGCGGCGGAGGCCATGGCGGTCAGCATGTACGAGTGGCCGACCGTGCCGGGGCCGGCGGCGGCCCAGTAGCCGTCCCAGCCCAACTGTTCGCAGTCCAGGGCCAGCCGGACGGCCTCTTGGGCGGCGAATGCCGTGCTGGTCAGCGCGTCCTCACGGCCCGACACGTGTATCGGCGCCTGATCATCGACGATCAGTTCCATCGGAGTTGGGAGAAGCCTTTCGGATCGCGGAGCTGTGGAGTACCGCCCCGCATCACAAGCGCATTGCGCCCGCGGGGGAAGGTGCGAATTCTGACGGATTTCCTGCCTCGAATCGGCACAGCACGACGGTAGCAGCGGCGGATGTCACTTTCGTTGCCACCACCGTCACCATGGGTCCATTTCCCCGAGAATCCGACAAAGCCGTGCCCAGCCGCTCCCGGCCGGGCACGGCTTGTGAAGGCCGCAGATCACGGCGGCTGTTTCGGCGGCTTCCGTCCCCACCCTGGCGGGCCCGGGAAAGGACGCCACGTATCAGCCGCGTGGCGCATTCAGGGGCGAAGGCCCGGGCCGGTCGAGAGTTCCGACACCTCCCGGATATTCCCCGACGTCCTTTCGCGGTCGTCGCGTCGATATCCTTCCGGCACGGCTTTCGAGACCGGTGGGGTCCGCGACGTCGCACGGGTGGACGGAATGTGCGGAGCCGGTCGTGAAGGAGCCCCCGGAACACCGAATTCTCCGAAAGTGGCGGGAAGGTGCAACTTTCGCCGTGCCGGCGATCAGCTTTCGATCGGCCCGGCCGGGGTTTGATGAGCGAGTGCTCGGCCGCTCCCGGCCGGGCACCGGTTCGAACGCCTGGAACACGGCGCCGCCCCGCGGCACCGTGAGCCGCTACTCGTCGTCGAGGATCCCGGCCTGGTGCGCCAGGATCGCGGCCTGGGTCCGGTTGTCGACGTCGAGCGCGGTGAGCAGCCGCGAGACGTACGCCTTGACGGTGCCCTCGGCGAGGTACATCCGCTGGGCGATCTGCGCGTTGGACAGGCCGTTGCCGACGAGACGCAGGAGCTCGCGCTGCTGCACGCCGAGCCGCTCCAGGCGGCGTCGCTGGTCCGGGGGGATCCGCGTCGGCCGGTCGGCGCGGTCGCGGGAGGCGTTCACCAGGCGGGCGGCCGAGGCCGAGGCCAGGACGGTGCCGCCGGTCGCCACCAGTCGGATCGCTCCGACCAGCTGTTCGGGCGGGGCGTCCTTGAGGAGGTAGCCTGCGGCGCCGGCCCGGAGGGCCTCGGTGACGCCGTCCTCGGTGTCGAAGGTGGTCAGGACCAGGACGATCGGGGGGTTCGGCAGGGCCAGGAGCTGCCTGGTCGCGGTGATCCCGTCCATGCCGGGCATCCGGAGGTCGGTCAGCACGAGGTCGGGGGCCAGGGCCCGGGCCCGGGCAACGGCGGTGGCCCCGTCGTAGGCCTCACCGACGACGGTGATGTCGTCGGTGGCGTCCAGCAGCGCGCGCAGTCCGAACCGCACGAGCGGCTCGTCGTCCGTCACAAGCACGCGGATCAATGCCCACTCCTCTGGGGTCTGTCCTCGGTCCGTCCCGAGCTGCTCCGTCCGGTACCGTCCCGGTTCCAGGACCTCCGAGACTCGCACGGCAGCCGTTCACGAAAGTGGACCGCACACCTGCCGAAGGTGGGCTACGGATGCACAACCGGATTGTCGAGCGGCACCGACGTCACGACCCGCCAGCCGCCCGCGTCGGTCGGCCCGGCGTGGAACCGCCCGCCGAGCAGGGAGACGCGCTCCCGCAGTCCGATCATCCCGAAGCCGTCGCCCGCGACCGTGATCCTCCGGGTGGGCACCGGCGACGGGGCGTTGCACACCACGGCTTCGAGCATCCCGTCGGCCGTGGAGACCCACACCTCGGCGTCGGCCTCCGGAGCGTGCTTGACGACGTTGGTGAGCGCCTCCTGGACGGTGCGGTACGCGGTCATGGCGATCTCCGGTGGAACCGTGCCGAGGTCGTTCGTGGCGAGCGTAACGGACAGACCCGACGAGCGGGCGTCGGCCACCAGCTCCTCCAGGTCCGAGAGGCAGTGGCCCGCGACGACCGAGTCGTCGCCGTCGCGCAGTGCGCCCAGCACCTGGCGCAGGTCCCGCAGCCCGGCCCGGGCGGTGTCGCCGATGGCCCGGGCCACCTGCCGGCTCTCCGGCTTCACCCCCGCCACGAACTCAAGGGCTCCGGCGTGCATGGCGATGATCGCGATGCGGTGCCCCAGGACGTCGTGCATCTCGCGGGCGAGCCGGAGGCGTTCCGCCGCCCTGGTCCGGGCGACCCGGCGCTCGCGCTCCTCACGGAGGGCGACGATGCTCCGCTCGTAGGCTCTCGCCCCCAGGCCGAAGACGACCGGGAAGAGGACGTAGAAGGCAGACGTGAGGAGGTCGTCCGCCAGCGAGCGCTCGGGGTGGCCCGGGAGCATCGCCTTCAGCGGGACGGCCGCGGCGCCGACGGCCGTGAGGACGGCCGCCCGGTGCCGCGGCTGGTACCGGGCGAGGCTGAACAGGGCGAGGAAGACCGGGGTGCGGGCGCCGTCCAGGACCAGGCCCACCATGGCGAGCAGTGCCACGGCCAGGGGGGCCTGCCGACGCCACAGGAAGCCCGCCGTCACCACCAGGGCGACCGCCGAAGCGGGCACCGCGTCGCACAGCAGTCCGGTCGTCGGCTTGAGGGCGTTGTTGACCGACCCGACGGCCACCAGCCCCACGATCAGGAGGTCGGCGCGCGTCCACCGCGACCGGCCGGCCGGCTTCGCGAGTGCGGAGTACCAGCGCTCGAAGGCGTCCGGGGCGATGGAGGGGGTCACGGGAAGCTCAATCCTTGATCAAAAGCTGCAAATTCGGGCGAAAGGGACAAACTTTAGATATCGTTCCGGTCGATCGCCACACCGTCTCAGCAGGTGGAATTTCGGCCGCGTCCCGGCGAGCACCGGGAGTGGAGGATCATTCCCCGGCCGTGTCGGCTTCCCCGTGCACGAATGGTGATGCCGCGCAGAACTTCGGATGCGTTCTTGCCCACCTTCGGCCGTGGAGGGGACGCATCGGCGCGGGCATGATCGTTGGCGCCCGGGCCGATGCGCCGGCACACGTGTGCCGCGGCCTTTCCCCGACTTTCCCGGCCAGTGCGACTCTCACCCGACCACAGGAACCCCCATGCCCCCGGTACCGCTTCTCCCCGAAGGCCTTCCCGCGGACTGGACCGCCGACGAGGCCGTCCTCCGCCGCATCCTGGCCCGCCTCCGATCCGCCGGGGCGTCCGACGGCCCCGACCCCGGTTCCGACGCGGGGAAGGACGGGGTGCGCCACCCTGCCGAGCAGCTCCGCTGACATCCGCCGGCATCCCGCCGATCCGGCGCGACCACTCCCCGGCACGCCCCCTGCAGAGAAAGCACCATGAGAATCCGCCGTCTTCGCACCCGCAGCCTCGGCCTGGCCCGAGCGGCCGTGAGCCTCGCCGCCGGCCGTCCGGCCGCGCCCCGACCCGACAACCGAACAAGGACAGCACGCGACCGCAGGACGGAGGCGGTGCCGTTCCCCGGAGCGACGGACGTCCTGGCTCCGCGGGAGGCCGCCCGGCTGTTCGTCGCCGAGGCCGGTCTGCCGGAGTTCGCCGAGGAAGACCCGGTGGTGGCCGAGCTGGTGACCAGCTGCGGACACCAGCCGCTCGCGATCCGCCTGACGGCGGCCCGGCTCCGCCACCAGCCGTCCTGGTTCCTCGGCGCCCCCACCGCCGGGCCGGCCGTCCCGGCGGGGCGTCCTGCGGCCCCGCCCACTGCCCCCGCAGCCGTGGCCGCCGCGTTCCACCGGGCGTACCGTGATCTGACGCTTCCTCAGCAGCGCTTGCTCAGAAGGATCGGACTGATTCCCGGACCGGACCTGGACGTCCTCGCTGCCGCGGCCCTGGTCGACAGCGATCCGCCCACGGTCGGTCGCCTGTTGGACAGCCTGGTGGACCGCCGCCTCGTCGAGGAGCCGACCCGCGGACGCTACCGGGTGCCCGAGCTCCTTCACGAGCCGGCCCGTGTGCTGGCCTTCGCGGACGGCCCCAACACGCGGGCCGCCGCCATCAACCGGCTCCTGGACCACTACCTCGCCTGCGCGGCCGCCGCCGACCGTCACTTGGCCCGCCGCCCCCTTCGCGCGGCCGGACCGCTCACGCCGGCCCCGGACCGGGCCCCGGACCTGTCCACCCCGGAGCGGGCGATCGCCTGGATGCAGAGCGAGTACGAGAACCTTCAAGCCGCCGTCGAGTTCGCCGTCCGGCACGGCCGCCACACGCACGCGGCGCTCCTGCCGACCGCCCTGCACGCCTACCTGCGCGGCCGGGGCCACTGGCAGGAGGCCCGCGTCCTGCACCGACTCGCCCTCGACAGCGCGATCCTGGCGGGGCACCGGCCCGGCCGGGCCGAGGCGCTGCTGAACCTGGGCGAGCTGGACGGGCTGACGGGAGAGCCGACAGCGGCCGAACACCGGTTCTCCCAGGCGCTGGAACTGTACCGAGGCCTGGCCGACCGGACCGGCGAGGCGTACGCGCTGTCAGGGCTCGGTCGGATCCAGGAGTCCCAGAGCCGGTACGAGGCCGCGGTGGGGACCCACCAGGCCGCACTGCACCTCCACCTCGCCGACGGGGACCGCCTCGGCCAGGCCGCCGCGATGGTCGGGCTCGGCCGGGCGCAGCGGGCGCTCGGCGACCACCCGCAGGCCACCCAGAACCTGCAGCCCGCCTTGGAACTGTTCGACTCCCTGAACATCCGCTCCGGCCGCGCCGACGCCAACCTCGGCCTGGGCGTCGTCGGCGAGCTCACCGGGCAGTACCGGGCGGCCGCGGCCCGGCACTGGGAGGCCGTGAACCTCTACGTCGCCATCGGCGACCGGCCGGGCCAGGCCGATGCCCTCTCCGCGCTGGGGCGGCTTCAGCAGCTGATGGGGCAGTACGCCGCGGCCGTGGGCAACCACGGGGAGGCCCTGGAGATCTACCGCGCCCTGGGCTCCGACGAAGGTCGGGCGGACATCCTGCTGCTGCTCGGGGACGCCCACCTGGCGCTCGGCGAAACGGACCGGGCGGAGCGGGAGTTCACGACGGCGCTGGAGCTCCACCGCGGCGCGGGCCGCCGCCGGGGCGAACTGGACGCGCTCGCCGGACTGGCCCGGCTGGACCACGCGGCCGGGCGGCCCGGGGCCGCGGTCGAGCGGCTCTCCGGCGTGGTGTCCGGCTACCACGAGCTCGGCCTGCGGTCCGGCCAGGCCCGTGCGCTCGCGGCGCTCGGCGACGCCCAACGGTCCACCGGCGCCTACGAGCCGGCGCTGCAGAGCCTGTGGCGCGCCCTGAGCCTTTGCCGGGACCTCCAGGACCCGGGCGCCGAAGCGCAGACCCTCAACCTGCTGGGCCGGCTGCTGGCCGAGACGGGCTGGTCCAACCCCCGCACCCATGTCGCGCACGCGCTCGACCTCGCACGCGCACTCCCCCTCCCGCACCAGGAGATGCTCGCGCTGGAGCAGACCGGGGCCGGCTTCTGCGCGCAGGGTGAGCGGGTCGAGGGCGAGATCTGGCTGCGCAGCGCCCTCGGCATCGCGGACCGGCTCGGGACACCTGACGCCGAGCGGATCCGCGCCCGCCTCGACGCCCTGGCGCCCGGCCCCGTCCTCGTGGCCCGGCCGGAACCCGTGCCGGGTGAGAACGACTGAGCGCCTTCCGGACGTGACACGACGGCGGCTCCCGGATCCGATCTCCGGTTCGGGAACCGCCGTCGCGTCGTGCCCGGACGGCGTAGGTGCCCGCAGCTCAGCGCACGGCGCCCGTCCTTCTCCGCCCTCCCGCACCGGGGAATGATCACTTCCGCTGCCTCCGCGGCCAACTTTCGTTTGCCTCCGCCGGGTTCCCATGGGAACGGCGCCACGGGAACCTCCTGCGAGCACCACCGGGCACGACCCCGGGCGAAGCGAGAACCCGTGCACACCGCCTTCGAGCGGGCTTCCGCTCACCCCGCCCGCCCAGCCGTCCGGCGACGCCGTGTCCTCGCCGGCGCCGGGCAGGCGCAGACCCCACGAAGCGGCGACGCGCCCACGCACCGGCCCCGACAGGAGAAAGAGGTACGGATCATGGAAGCGACCACGGCCGACGACGCGCGTGCGGAGACCGGGGCGCTCGCCCTCCGCACGGTCCGGCGCGTCCTCCGCACCGTGACCCGCAGGACCCGCTCGGGTACCGGGCCGGCGGCGCCGGAGCCCGCTCCGCCGGGCGCCGAGGAGCGCCGCCGTCGGCGTGAAGACGAACTGATGCTGCTGCGGCCCGAGTTGGTACTGGCACACGGACTGGTGGCCGAGGTACGGGACGACCTGCTCGCCGCGGACGCCTTCCTGCACAGCTTCACCGAGGTGACCGACGTGCTGCGGGCCGGCGGGATCACGTTCGCACCGATCCCCCGCCACGGCTCCCGGCAGTGGGTGGTGATCGCGCCGGGACAGCGGGCCGACGTCCTGGCGGTCTGCGCCGCGGCCTTCCGCGGCCTTCCCGTCTACGCCGACCTGCTGGGCCACGACGTGACCCACCGGACCGTGCTGGCGGAGGAACTTCCCGACGCAGTAGCAGAGTTGGAGAGCCCGACCCGGCCCCCGACCGCGCCCCGGGACAACGGGGCCGGGACCGTCGACCCGACGCCGGAGGCTGTACGGGTCAAGGGCCTGCGACTCTACCGCCCGGTGGTGACGAGCGGGCGGAGCCTCTTCTACGGCTCCGCCTACGGCTGCGACCTGGACTTCTGGGATTCCGCGGCGCCGTCCCAGGGCGCCATCGCCGCGATCCACGAGCCGCCGTTCGGGTGGTGGGTGCCCTCGCTCGAAGCGGATGCCACCGTAAGGATCGCCGACCGGGACTTCCGGGTACCGGCCGCCTTCGCCCAACCCCGGCTGAACGACGTCACCTTCCCCGTGGACGCTGTGATCACCTGGGTCGACGACAGCGACCCAGCGTGGCGCGCCCGCCGCGCCACCGCACTCGGCGCACTGATCGACCCACCCGGCCTGCCGGCCGCCGGGACGGGCGACGAGCGCTTCCACAACCGCGACGAACTGCGCTACTGCCTGCGATCGATCGCCATGTACGCCCCCTGGATCCGCCACGTCCACCTGGTCACCGACGGCCAACTGCCCGACTGGCTCGCCGCCGAGCACCCCGGCCTCACCGTGGTCCCCCACCGCGAACTCTTCGCCGACCCCTCGATGCTGCCGGTCTTCAGCTCCCACGCCATCGAAACCCAGCTCCACCGGATTCCCGGCCTCGCCGAGCACTTCCTCTACTTCAACGACGACATGTTCCTCGGACGACCGCTCCGCCCCGAACAGTTCTTCCAGGGGAACGGCGTCCCCCTCGTCAACCTCGACTCCCGAGTGGTCCCGCCGGGACCGGTCACCGCCTCGGACGACGAGTACATCGCCGCACAGAAGAACACCCGTGCCCTGCTGCGCCGTGGCTTCGGCCAGGAGACCACCAACACGCTCAGCCACACTCCCTACCCGCTGACCCGCGCACTGCTCGCCGGCAGCGCCGAGGACTTCTCCGCGGAACTCGCCGACACGGCCCGCTCGGCCTTCCGCGCGCCCACCGACGTCGCCCCGATCACCCTGGCCATCGCCCGCGGCTACCTCACCCGCCAGGTCGCCTGGGGCCGGCTGGGCCACCACTACGCGGACATCGACCGGCAGGCCGAACTCGACCAGCTGTCCACGCGCCTGCACGACCGCACCGCGGACACCTTCTGCCTCAACGACGGCGCACTTGAGCACCTCGACCGTACCGTGCAGGACCGGATCGTGACGGCCTTCCTCCAGGCCTACTTCCCCGTGGCCGGCCCGTTCGAAGCCGCCCCTCAGAGTCCTTGACCGACACCGTAATGAGCGTTCGGGATGACCACATGACGACGAATCCTCAGGAAACCACGCCGACCGGGACGAGTTCACGGCCGTGCTACAGATCGCTCGCCGCCCGCCTGCTGCAAGGGCTTCCGCCCGGCCTGGCGCCCGAGCAGCTCCCTCCCCCGTGGAAGATCGCACGCTGGTACCAGATCCCGGTGGCCACCGCGCAGTTCGTCCGGCGGGCTGCGGTCACCCGGCTACGTCCGCCGCTCCGGCTGCTCCCGGAGGACCCCGCGTGCCCGGCCTGGGTCGGCCTGGCGGCGGATCTGCGTGCGCGCATCCGGGCAGGCCGGCTGAGCGGGCGGATGCCGGGACGCAAGCCTCTCGCGGCCGCCTACGGAGTCGGAGTGGACACGGTCGGCAAGGCCCTCGTGCTGCTCGCCGACGAGCAGCTGATCGAGATCCGGCCGGGAGCGAAGGGCACCTACGTCTCCCGGGGCGCGCTCGAACAGCGGGGAGCGGGACGACACGGCGCGCGGAAGTCCGGAACGAACAACCCGTGACAACGGTCGTCGAGCCGCTCGACGCCGACGCGATGTCACGTCCCGGAAGCCGACCGGGACGACCGGGCTCCCGTCGACGAAGGCCGGCGATCCTCCGGGAGTGGGGCGTGCCGCTGTCGGAGGAGGCCCTGGGAGAGGTGGAGTTGTGCGCCGGCGAGGTGATCGCCAACGCGGTGGAG
>NZ_JBSFNM010000023.1:0-137928 GCF_053587085.1 Kitasatospora sp. NPDC003701 | reverse complement strand
CGCCCCCCTCGGCGCCTGCGGCGCCTTTGGGATTGAGCGGGGGAATAGGCGGTGCATTGTTGGTGGAATTGGCCGGTGGCCAATTCGCGGGAATGGGTGGCGCCTGACGGCGCCTCGGGTGTGGGGGTGTCAGGAGTGGGGGCGGGTGGGGGGTGTGGGGGCCCGGCCGGTGGCCGGTCCGGGGGTGGGTGCGGGGGTGGGTGCGGGACGGTGGGGTGTGCCGGGCCGATGGCCCGGGGGCGGGGAGTGGGGCGGGGGTGCGTGGTGGCGGGTGTGGGCACCGGCCGATGGCCGGGCCGTACCCGTTCACTCGTGTTTCCTCGGTGGAAGGGACAAGGCCCGGAAGGGTTCCGGCCCGGACGGCGGGGTGTCAGGGGCGCCGCCTGCGGCGGCCCTGGGGGCAGGGGGCGGACACCGGGGCCGCAGGCCCCGGGCGGGGGCGGTGACGGGCCGTCCGGGCCCCTTGGAGGGGGCAGGGAGCCCGCCCCGGTGGGGCGGGAGCGGACAGGGTGTCACCGCCTCCCCCACCCCGGGGGACGGGAACACCCTCCCTCCCCGGGGCCACCGCCGCCGATGGCGACGACGGCGGCGCGCCGGGCGCAGCACGGAGACCGGAACGAACCCCCGGACGAACAGTCAGGGAACCTCGGAAAACCCCGGAGAATTCCCGGGGAAAGGGAAAACTGAAACGCGTGGATAGTGGACTGGACCACTTTTGGTGAATACATGCGCGCATTACCCCGGAAAAGCGGGCACCGACGGCCGGATAAACCACCGTGCAATCCCGGTGACGGTGTCCCGGGAACACCCCGGGCCGATGGCCCGGAAGGACCCCCGGGAAACCCCCGGAGGAAACAGCCCGAACACCCTCCCCCACCCCGGGCCGACGGCCCGCAACCACCACCCCGAACCACCCGAACCACCGCACCGAACCCCAACCACCCCGGACCGCCCCGGCCCGGGCCCCGGCCGCACCGGCCCGACCCCCGGCCGATGGCCGCACCCACCCCGACCCGCCACCGACCACCGGTCACCGACTACCGGCAACCGCCCCGACCGCCGCACACCCCCACACCCACCACCCCGGCCCACGGCCCCGCCCGAGGCCACCGCCCGAGACCGGGCCACCCCACCCAACCCACCCAGCACCACCCAGCCGACCGACCACCCACCAGCCAGCACCACCAGGACGGCCCACCAGGCCCCCACCACCACCACACCCCCACCACCCCCAAGCCGGCCACAACCCCCGCACAGACCCCGCCCGGCACGGCCCACAGGGCCCGGCCGCCAGGCCACCACCAACCAAGCGCCGCAGGCCCACCACAACCCACACGACGCCACCAACCGCCACCCACCCACACCACCCGGCCGGTCGGCCGACGGCCGGGCCGAGCCGACCCAGGCAAGGCACAGGCGATCGTGGCGATGTACGTCGTCGAGCTCGGCATGGAGGTCGGGATGGTGCAGGTCAGCTGTCGTTCCTACGTCAGCAATAGAGGGTGCAGAGCTGCATACAGCACCTGACCTGCGTAAATACCGTTTCTTGATCCGATCGCAGAATCGGGTGACCCGATCCTGGGCCCGAATCACATGTGAGATCAGTACATGTACTAGACACGGATGTGAACCGACTCTGGAATCGGATCACCTTGTCTCTCAGTACATGTAGGGTCAGTGCAGGCGATCCGATCCTCGGATCGGATCATCTGCACGCAGGAGCCATACGCGTGAGGAACGGAGCGGCGCAATGAGCCACCGGCGGCCGACCGGGCTCTTTTACACCGACACCATGGAGCCTGTTCCCCAGGCGGAGTTCGGCTACGGAGGTCCCTACGGGACGTTCAGCCTGGTCAGGTACATCGCCCTGTGCAACCGTGCCTCGAAGCGGACGGACGCCGAGATCCGGGTCATCACCTGGTACTGCGGAGCGACGCTGCTGGACCCACGGCTGGTGAACCGTACCCTCGCCGACATCGGCAAGGATCTTGGGTTCAACCCGGACGCGCTGTCTCGAATGATCAAGAAACTCGTCAAGGACAGGTTGCTGCGCAAGAGCGGGTCGGTTGGTCGTTCCCCCTTCTTCGAGATCACCCCATACCTGGTCTTCCGGGGCAGCGGCTACAACCATCGCGAGGCAATCAAGGGCTGGAACCCGCCCCACATCCTGGGCCTGACGGAGGAGCCTGAGGCCTACTTGCTGGTGAGGCCAGCAGAGGAGGAATCTGTTGAGAACAACTTCCTCACCCAGATTCACCGTGCCGCCCGCGCAGCCCGCGCTGCGCAGAGTGCCTGACGCCGAGGAGAATGGAACCGTGAGCGACACCGAGCTGCGCGCCGTGATCGGCCGTTCCAAGGACCTGGGACCCAACCAGCGCCTGCTGCTTGCCTTCTACGGCACCCTGCCTCCCGGCGAAGAGGGGACTCAGCAGACCGCTCAGGCACTGGCTGCCGAGATCGGCTGGGCGCCCACCTTCTTCTCGCGGGTCCGCCGCGACCTGGTTCGAGAAGGCCTGCTGGACGAGTATCACAAGTTCAACAACATCAAGTACTACCGCCTGAGCTCCAAGGCTCTCGGGGGGCGCAAGGGCAGGGCCATCCTCCGCAGCGTCGGCTAGCCGACGCCACCAGCTCCGCGCCCCGCGGTGCGTTTCACTGTTGCTGAGAGTCACAGTGAGACGCACCGCGTTCTCGTTTCGTGCTGCTGACCAGCTCGTTTAGAAGCCCGCCTTGTTAGCGGGGATCCTTGGGGTATGGCCTCCCGGCAGACGACGCCGGTGCAGCTGCCGCACATCGAGCCGATGCTGGCGACGGCTGGACCGCTGCCGACCGGTGCCGCTTGGTGGGCGGAGGCGAAGTGGGATGGGGCCCGCTGCCTCGCCTACAGGGAAGGCACCGACGTACGCCTGGTCGGCCGTCGCGGAACGGACTACACCGAGCGCTTCCCCGAGGTCGCCGGGGCGCTTGCCACCGTGCCAGGCCCGCTGCTGCTGGACGGCGAACTCGTGGTGATGCGGGAAGGGCGTCCGAGCTTTCACGGTCTCCAGAGCAGGATCCACCGCTCCCGGCCGGCTTCGGTGCGAGCTGCGGCCACGGCAGCCCCGGCCATGCTCGTGCTCTTCGACCTGGTCCACACCGATCGCCCGCAGTTCTCCGTGCCCTACGAGGAGCGGCGTGGCCTTCTGGAGGCGCTCGGCCTGGACCGTCCGCGGGTCCGCGTTCCACTGGCCTGGACATCGGTGGAGGAGGCCTTCGCGTGGACGCGCGAGCGTCGGCTCGAAGGTGTCGTTGCGAAGCGAACCGGCTCCCCGTACCGGGCCGGTGCCCGCTCCCGGGACTGGGTCAAGGTGAAGCACCTGCTGGTGGCCGATGTCGTAATCGGCGGCTGGATCCCCGGCGGCCACAACGGGGCGACGGTGCGCGGGGTCCTGGTCGGCGTGCCCGCCGCCGAGGGCGGCCAGCTCGTGTTCGTGGGCGCGGTTGGCACCGGCTTCAACGACGCCGAACGCCGCGCCCTGGCCACCGCCCTGCGCCGCCTCGATGCGCCGCTCAGCCCGTTCGCCGGCGCCGCCAGAGGCCTGGGGCTGCCGAGGGGCACCGAGGTCCGCTTCGTGACCCCGCAGCTCCACGCCGAGGTCGAGTTCCTGGAGCTCACTGAGGCCGCGCGTCTCAGGCATCCGGTCTGGCGCGGCCTCCGGGACTGAACGGCGGCTCAAGCAGCCGGACGGCGCAGTCCGCCGGCTTCCCGCTTGTGTTCGGCCTTGGCGGCCTCCAGAAGGTCACGCCATGAGGCAACGGTCGGCCGGCGGCGCAGCAGGGCGCGTCGCTCCCGCTCGGTCATGCCACCCCAGACGCCGAACTCGATCCGGTGGTCGAGGGCGTGAGCCAGGCACTCGGTGCGGACCGGGCAGCCTGTGCAGGTGATCTTGGCGCGGTTCTGTGCTGGGTGGTCGACGAACATCTCCTCCGGATCAGTAGCGCGGCAGGCGGCCGAGTCCCTCCAGTCGTCGTGTGCCTGTGGCACTGGTGCTCCTCCCCCGTACGGTGCTGGGATCAATGTAGGCGGTCGGCTCGCGGCGATAAATTGATTTCCCGTTGAAATACCGTTTATTGCAGCCTCGATATTCTCTCTAGCGGGTCCCTCCAAGTCTCTTTAGTGGCCTTCTAGTTCGTTCTTTTCTTCGGTTATGCGTCCGCTGAGGTCACGGTGCCGAGTCGGCCATGGAGTCGCCGGACCGATCATCGGATTGATCGGATCGCTACGCGGGAGCTTGCGGGCGACACCCGACATGCCAAGGTAAAGCCTGCCGTGAAGAATGCATCGAAGTGGCGGTCCGGACAGTGCGTCAGAGGCTGCGGAGTACGGCAACGACCCGGCCCAGGATGGTCGCCTGACCGCCCGGCAGCGGCTCGTAGGCGGGGTTGGCCGGCATCAGCCAGGTGGTGCCGTCACGGTGGCGCAGCCGCTTGACTGTGGCCTCGCCGTCGATCATGGCCGCGATGATCTGGCCGTTTTCGGCGGTCGGCTGGCGGCGGACGGTGACCCAGTCGCCGTCGCAGATTCCGGCCTCGATCATGGAGTCGCCCTTGACGGTGAGTGCGAAGAGCTCGCCGTCGCCGACGAGTCGGCGGGGCAGGGGGAAGACGTCCTCGATGCTCTGCTCGGCGAGGATCGGGCCGCCTGCGGCAATGCTGCCGACTAGGGGGACGTACGAGGTGGGCGGCTGCCCGCTGGTCTCGGCCACGGGCGGCTCGCCGAAGTGCTGGCCCGTCAGGGCGTAGGCGCGGGGGCGGTGGGGGTCACGTCGGACGACGTGCATGGCCTCCAGGCGCTGGATGACGTGGGAAACGGAGGAGGTTGAGCTGAGTCCTACCGTCTTGCCGATCTCCCTCATCGAGGGCGGGTAGCCGCGGGTCTGGGTGATGTCGCGGATGGCTGTCACGACCTGGCGCTGGCGGTCGGTGAGGCCGTCGCTGCCGATCCGGGTGCCGGGTGGGCGGCCGGCGCGGGCGGGGGCGGCGGTGGTGTCCTCCGGCACGGCGTTGTCCTCTCCTTGGGGATCTTGGTGGACTGGCACTCTACGCCCGCTGAGCGGGGTGGTCTACGAACTTTCCGTGACCTCCATCGCCCTGGCTACCTGCGCGGATGGCCCGGCGGGAGGAGGCGGTGGCGAGCGCGGCCGGGGCGATCGCGCCGCGACCGAAGCGGGCGGTGGCGCGGTCGATGACCGGTTCCAGGGTCCGGGCGCTCTCGGTGGGGCGGTCGAAGGTCAGCTGGACCGCTGCGGTGACCTGCTCGCGGAGGTCGCCGGCGCGGGCGGTGACGGCACGGACCCGGGCCCGCTGCAGGCCGAGCCGGGAGTGCAGGGCGTAGAGGGCGTCGCGCAGCGCTGGGCTGTGGCCGGTCGCCTCGGGCAGGACCCGGGAGCGGGTGGTGTGGGAGCGGTCGGCGAAGGTGACCTGGAGCTCGACGGCGCGGGCGTCCTGCCCGGCGGCCCGGAGCCGGGCGCCGAGGTCGGTGGCGAGATGGAGCAGCGCGCGGCGAACCTCGTCGGGGTCGAGGACGTCGTGGTCGAAGCGGGTGGTGGAGGCGATGGTCTGGGGCGGGCCGGAGGGTGTGACGGTGCGCCGGTCGGTGCCGTGGGCGCGTTCGAGGAGCAGGCGGGCGGTGGTGGCGCCGGCGATGCGCTGCACGGTGGCCGGTGGCAGGGCGGCGAGGTCGCCGATGGTGCTGATGCCGTAGCGGTTGAGTTTCTTGTCCAGGGCGGGCCCGATGCCGGGCAGGCGGCGGGCGTCCTGGCGGTGGAGGAAGTCGATCTGCTGCTCGGGGTCGTCGGGCAGGACGTGGACGGTGCCGGGGGTGGCGGTGTCCGCGGCGATGGTGGCGAGCATGCGGTTGGGGCCGATGCCGCCGGTGGTGGCCAGGCCGTAGCGGGCGGCCAGGCGGGTCTGGAGGAGGTCGGCGAGGTCGGCTGGGGAGAGGCCGAAGTAGCGAACGGCGCCGGAGAGCTGGAGGAGCGCGCGGTCCGGGGGCAGGGCCTGGACGACGGGGGTGATGTCGCCGAGGACGGTGAACAGGGAACGGTAGGTCTCGAACGGCGTGCGGTGCAGGCGCAGGTGCAGGACGGTGGATGCGGTGGTGGTCATCGCGGTTCACCCCGCCGATCCGCTGGAGGCGTGCCAGAGCCGTCCGGCGCCGCCGCTGCCGGGACGGCGGGGATCCTGGCCGTCGTCGGGGGCGGGGGCTGCGAGCAGGTCGCGCACCGCGCGGGTGCCGCCTTCGGTCCGGGCGCGGGCGAGTTCGGTGAGGTCCCAGGCCCGGGCGCCGATGATCGAGAGGGAGCGTCCACGTCGCTGGAGCTGGCCGCGGGCGACGATCAGCCAGCTGTGGAACAGGGTGTGCGCGACGGCGGCGTGGGTGTCGTCGAAGAAGGTGAGGTCGATCGGCTGCCCGCCGGCGCCGTCGTCGAGCGTCACGAAGATGGTCCGGCGGCCGGAGCGCATCGGCGGTGTTTGGGAGGCCACCTTGGCGCCCGCGACCAGCACGGTCTCCCCCGGTTCGATGTCGCGCAGCCTGGTGGAGGGGGTGACGCCGAGCTCGGCGAGCAGCGCGTGGTGGTCGGACATGAGGTGGCGGGAGGCGTCCATGCCGGTCACCTCCAGCTCGGCGGTCAGCTGTTCGGCGGAGGTCATCTCCGGCAGGCCGGTGACGGTGCCGGGTCCGTGCGCGGGGGCGGGCAGGGTGAGCTGGCCGGTGGTCGCGGCGGCGCGCTGGCGGGCGTGCAGCTCGTCCAGGAGCAGCAGTAGGTCCCGCCGGCCGGTGCCGCCGGTGACGGTGTCGAGGGCGCCGATCCGGGCCAGTCGCTGCGCGGTCGGCAGGCTCGGGCGGGCGCGCTCCCAGAAGTCCTCGATCCCGGTGAACGGGCGGGCGGCGGTGATGCGCTCGACCTCGGCGTCGGTGGTCCCCTTCACCGATCCCAGGGCGAGGCGCAGGCCTTCGCCGCCGCCGGCGACGCGTTCGGTGGTGTAGCCGGCGGCGGAGCTGGCGACGTCGACGGGCAGGATCGCGACGCCGCGGCGGCGGGCGTCGGCGAGGACCAGGCGCAGCGGGTACATGCCGGGGTCGGCCTGGAGCAGGCCGGCGTAGAACGCGGCGCCGTGGTGGGTCTTGAGCCAGGCGGACTGCAGGACGGGCAGGGCGAACGCGGTCGCGTGAGCGGCGGCGAACCCGTAGTTCCCCATCCCGAGGAGCTGGGTCCAGCAGGTGTCGATGACGGCGCGGTCGTAGCCGGCGGAGGCCGCGCGGGTGCGGAACCATGCTTCCAGGGCCGGGAGGCGGTCGGGCTTGCCGAGGGCGCGGCGGGCCTCCTCCCCCATCGCCAGGTCCGACCTGGTCAGGATGGCGAAGCACTTCGCGATTTGCTCGTTGAACACCAGGACGCCGCCGGTGGACTGCAGCACGGGGATCAGGTCGGGGTGGGGGTAGCGGGGGCGGCGGCCGCGGCGGGTCTCCAGCCACGGCTTGACCATGTCGGCGGACAGCGGGCCGGGCCGGAACATCGCGATCTGGATGATCAGATCCTGGAAGGACTTGGGCTGGGATCTGCCCAACAGGTCCCTCTGACCTGGGCTTTCGACCTGGAAAACGCCCAACGACTCGCCCTCGCAGAGGAGTTGGTAGGAGGCCTCGTCGGTGAGGGGGACCTGCTCGGAGTCGTCCAGGTCGACCTTCTCTCCGGTGGTGCGCTCGATCTCGGCGACGGCGTACGCCATCGCCGACTGGATGCGCACGCCCAGGATGTCGAGCTTCAACAGCCCGAGGTCTTCGACGTCCTCTTTGTCGTACTGGCTCATGGGGAGGTGCTCGCCGGCGGTGGGCATCACCGGTGTGCGGGCCAGCAGGGTGTGGTCGGACAGCAGGACGCCGCAGGGGTGCATCGCGATCCCCCGCGGGAGCGCGTCCAGGCCCTCGACCAGGTCCCACAGCCGCCCGTACCGATCGGCGTGCTCGGCGACGTGGCGCAGCTCGGGTAGCTCGGCCATTGCGGTGCGGACGTCGCGGGCCCGGATGTGCGGGAAGGATTTGGCGAGGCGGTCGACTTCGGCGGGGTCGATGCCCAGGGCGAGGCCCGCGTCGCGGATCGCCCAGCGCACCCGGTAGGTCTCGGGCATCGACACGGTGGCGACGCGCTCGGGCCCGAACCGCTGCAGGACCGCCTTGTAGCAGTCGATCCGGCGTTCGGACTCGACGTCGACGTCGATGTCCGGCAGGGAGGTGCGCCGGTAGGACAGGAAGCGCTCCATGATCAGGTCGTGGTCGAGCGGCATCGCCACGGCGATGCCGAGCAGGTGCACCACGAGCGAGCCGGCCGCGGAGCCGCGCGCCGCGACCCGGATGCCCATCTCCTTGATGTCGGCGACGACCCCGGCGACGGTGAGGAAGAAGGTGGGCCAGCCGAGCGCCGAGATGAGCTCCAGTTCCTCGGCCAGGCGATCGACGGCGTCGGGGCGGTGGTCGTAGCCGCAGCGGACCATCTCCGCCTCGCAGCGCTCGCGCAGCACCCGCGCCGACGTGCCGGGGGCCAGGCCGAGCCGGTCTTCCTCCGGGAAGTGGACCCGGCCGATCCCGAGGTCGGAGGCGGGGTCGAGCCGGCACTCGGCTGCGGTGCGGGCGGTGACCGCGAGCAGCCGCTGGGCGCCGGAGGGTCCCTGGCCGGCGGCCTGCGCGACTTCGGCGGCGAGCTCGGCGAGCTGGGCCGGGCCCTTCAGCCACCGCTCGCCGTTGCACACCGCGCCGCGCTGGACGGGGCGCAGCAGGCGGGCGGAGTCCAGGACGTCGGCGATGGGGCCCTGGCCGGGGTCGGCGTAGCGCGCGGCGTTGGTGAGCACGGGGAGGAGGTCGAGGTCGGCGGCGAGGCCGATGGTGCGGGCGGCCAGGCGCAGCGAGCCGGGGCCGGTGCCGGTGCGGCGGTGGTGGACGGCTTCGAGGCGCAGGTGGGGGCCGAACCAGGTCCGCCACGGGGTGAGGAGGTCGGTGGCGCGGTCGGGGCGGCCGGCGGCGAGGGCGCGGACGGGTTCGGATCCGGGGCCGAGCAGGGCGGTGAGGCCGTCGGTGTGGGCGGCGAGGACTTCCAGCGGGACGACGGGCCGGCCGCCGCCGCGCTCGGCGCGGACCGCCCAGGCGGCGGTGATGAGGGTGCAGAGGTTGGCCCAGCCGGTGCGGTCGCGGGCCAGCAGGGTGATCCGCGGCGCGGACTCGTCGACGAAGGCGCCGCCCCTGGCCGGGGTGCGGCGGCGATCGGCGGTTCGGTCGGGCTGCTCGACCAGGCCGACGGCGAGGTCGGCGCCGAACAGCGGCCGCACACCGGCGGCGGCGCAGGCCTTCGCGTGCCGGACGACGCCGGAGACGGTGTCCCGGTCGGTCAGCGCCAGCTCGGCGATGCCGCGCTCGGCGGCCCGCTCGGCAAGCGCGGCCGGCAGGGAGGCGCCGTAGCGCACCGAGTAGCCCGAGGCGGTGTGCAGATGCGCCGCGAGCACCCTGCACCACCTCCTGTCCGGTCCGGTCCCCCTTCGTCTCGTCGATCCCGGCTCCCCTCCGGCTCCCATATTCGATACTACGTTCGATTAACGGCGCAAGCCGCATTACCGCAGGTGGAGGACTTGAAACAGTGCGTGCATGGAGACGCGCCGGACGGCGCCGGAAACGCGGGAGCTCCCGGGACGCCGGTCGGATAGCCTGATCGGCTGTGGCTCGGCTGGGGGCCACGCGACGCGGACCTTGCGGGAGACCACGTGGTGATCGACTTCTCGACCTTCGGCTCCGGTACAGCCCCGGTGCCCCCGGACCCGCGGGTGCTCTTCGACTCTCTGGCGCGGGCGGAGCGCTACGAGTTCCTGCGCGACCCGCAGGGGCAGGTCCTCCAGGCCTGGTTCGAGCGCCGCGAGGAGCGGGACCTGGTCATCAAGCTGAACACCGGCGGCGGGAAGACGCTGGTGGGTCTGCTGATCTGCCAGTCCAGCCTGAACGAGGGCAAGGGGCCAGCCCTCTACCTGGCGCCGGACCCCTACCTCGCCGAGCAGGCCGCCGAGCAGGCCCGTGAGCTAGGCCTGGAGGTCACGGACGACCCGCGCTCGCCCCGGTTCACCGGTGGTGAGGCCATCTGCGTGTTGAGCCTCCACCGGTTTGTCAACGGCAAGAGCGTCTTCGGGCTAAGCGGCGACAGCACCCGGCCGATCGTCGACGTCGGCACGATCGTGGTCGACGACGCCCACGCCGCGCTCGCCACCGTGCGAGAGAAGTTCACGATGACGGTGACCCAGGCCGCCCACCCGGAAGCCTTCGCCCGGCTGCTCACCCTTTTCGAGCAGGACCTGCGGGGGCAGTCGCTCAGCGGCTACCTGGACCTGACCACCGCGGTCCCCTCGGCCGTGCTGCAGGTGCCGTTCTGGGCCTGGGCAAACCGTGAGGCCCAGGTCACCGAGATCCTGCAGGGCCTGCGCGACGACCACCAGCTGCAGTGGTCGTGGCCGCTGGTGCGGGACGTCCTCCCGGTATGCCGGGCGGTGTTCACCCACGACCGGCTGGAGATCCAGCCGCCGCACCCGCCCATCGGGAAGATCGCCAGCTTCACCCGCGCCCGCCGGCACGTGCACCTGACGGCGACCCTGGCCGACGACAGCGTGCTGGTTACGGACTTCGCCGCCGACGCGACCTCGATCAGCCGCCCGATCACCCCGGTCAGCGCCGGCTACCTCGGCGACCGGCTCATCCTCGCCCCCCGCGACATCGACCCGTCCGTCACCGACGACGCCGTCCGGCAGATGGCCGTCCGGCTCGCCGAACGGGTCAACGTCGTCGTCCTCGTCCCCTCCAAGCCCAAGGCCCTGGCCTGGCAGGACCACGCCGTCCTCACCGAGTCCGAGTCCGAGGGGATCGGTGCCGCGGTCCGCAGTCTGCGCGCCGGCCACGTGGGCCTGGTGGTGCTCGTGAACAAGTACGACGGCATCGACCTGCCCCGCAAGGCCTGCGAGGTGCTGGTCATGGACGGCCTGCCCGAGGCCTACGGCGGGCTCACCCGGCGCGAGCAGGTCCTGCTGGGCAACTCCGAGGGCATGGTCAACCGCCAGCTGCAGCGACTCGAACAGGGCATGGGCCGTGGGGTCCGCTCCGTCAACGACCACTGCGTCGTCCTGCTCATGGGAGCCCGCCTGTCCCAGATGATCGCCTCCCCGCAGTACCGGGCCCGATTCGGCCCGGCTACCCGCGCCCAGATCGACCTCTCCCGGCAAGTCGCCCAAGCCCTCGCCCAGCAGCCCGGCAACCCGCTGGAGAAGATCGAAAGCGTCGCCGGCCAGGTGCTCGGCCGCGACCCGCAGTGGATCGCCACCGCCCGCGCCAACCTGACTCAGGCCACCTACACCACCACGGCCCTCTCCCCCGCCGCCGCGCACAGCCGCGCCGCGTTCGACCAGGCCGCCCTGCGGCAGTTCGCCTCGGCCGCCGGCCACATGAGCAAGGC
Organism: Kitasatospora sp. NPDC003701; assembly: GCF_053587085.1. Taxonomy (NCBI): domain Bacteria; kingdom Bacillati; phylum Actinomycetota; class Actinomycetes; order Kitasatosporales; family Streptomycetaceae; genus Kitasatospora; species Kitasatospora sp. NPDC003701. The sequence continues at coordinate 126,409 of NZ_JBSFNM010000023.1, read as the reverse complement.
CGTTGCCGAGGCCACCGACCAGGCCGAACGCGGGTACCTCCAGGAGCAGCTCGCCGCCTACCAGCACTTCACCGACGCGCCCAAGGCGCAGCAGACCCTGGTGAAGGCGCTGGGCTACAACCCCTCGCTGCTGCGTCCGATCGAGGGGGTCAAGGCCACCCGGCTCACGGTCAACAACCCGCAAACCGTCCAGGCTGCCGAGTTCCTGGAGCGCACCTACCGCGACCGCAACGAGCTCCTCCTCGGCATCGACGCGCTGCTGGCGGACCTGGGCTACGACCCGAAGCGGGTGCCGGCCTTCGAAGCAGCCCTGGAGCGCCTCGGCCTACACCTCGGCTTCGGGGCGCAGCGCCCGGAACGGTCCACCGGCAACGGTCCGGACGTCCTGTGGGCGACCGGGACCCTGCACTACCTAGTGCTGGAGGCGAAGTCCGGAGCAACGTCGGACAGGATCTGGCGCAGCGATGCCGCACAGCTGGCCCACTCGATGAACTGGTTCCAGGAGACCTACGACAACACCTGCAGCGCCACCCCGGTCCTACTGCACCGGTCCAACAACCTGGAGTTCAACGCGGTCGCACCGGCGGGCACCCGCATCATCACCGAGGAGACCATGGGCAACCTCGGCCAGGCCCTGCGCAAGGCGGCGATCGCGCTCGCGGATGCCGACGCCTGGGCCAACCCGGCGGCTGTCCAGCAGCAGTTCCAGGCGCATCGCCTGCTCGCCCAGGGGATTGCCGACCGGTTCAGTGTGAGGCCCCGCAACACTTCGAGGGCGTAACTGCTGACGTCGACTGCTGGCGCCGATGGTGATCCTTCACCTGGGCTTCGACTGATGGGGCCCGGTCCGTCTCGGCTACCGGTTCCGCCGGCGGGCAACGTCGACAGGTCGATGACCCGGGTGAGGGCGGGCGCACGGTCGACGACTTCCCGTGGCTCGGCGTCGCTGGCGGTCAGCATCACCAGCCCGGCCAGGTCGGTCCGGTCGGCGGCCGGGCGCAGGACGGCGGGCCCCGTCTGCTGACGGGGCCCTTCTGCCGTTCCCCTACGCTCCCGGCGCCGGCCGTCCGGCCCGGTCGTCGGCCGCGGTTGGCAGCGGCCAGTACCCGGTGTCCCGCTTGCCGCCCAGCGCCTCCAGCAGGACGTCTTCGGACACCTGCAGCACCGGGGCGCAGCGGATGAGGAGGGAGGGGGAGGGTGGTTCGCCGTTAAGCCAGCCGGTGATGAGGGGTTCGGGCAGGAGGGCGGCCTGGGCGAGGCGGGCCGGGGTGAGGCCGAGGTGGTCGGCGCGGTGGCGGAGCTGGCCGGCGGTGGTCAGGTCGCGGTCGAGGACTGCGAGGCGGGCTTGGAGGATGGCGGGCAGGCTGGGGTCCAGGGGCGGCGGTGGCGGCTGGTCCGGGTCGTGGAAAAGGGCGAAGTCCGTGCGGCCGTGGTGGGCGAGGGCGTAGTTGGCGCAGTCCTGGAGCAATGCGGTGGCCCAGGTGCGGGCCTGCTTGTCAGTGCGGTCGGCGGCCAGGCGCCAGGTCTTGGTCAGGCCCTGGAGCTGGAAGTCGTGGTCGACGAGGAGGTAGCCGGCCTTCACCGCGGTGGCGCGCGGGTTGAGCGGCCAAAGGCGGCCCGGGACTAGTGCGGGGGTGGCGAGGAAGCGGGTGAGCAGGCGTTCCAGGGACTGGGCCATCGCGATCGCGCAGGGCTGGTCGAAAAAGCGGTGCTGGGCCAGGCCGACGAAGGTCTCGTACTCCTCCAGCAGGCCGTCCGGGATGTCCGGGGTCTTGGTGCCGGGGGTGTCGGGCGCGGCGGGGTGTTCGGCGGTGAGGGCGGGGGTGCTGGCGAAGAACAGCTCCGGGTCGGCGGCGGCGATCCGCTCGGCGAGCCAGGGCTCGACCTCGCGGGGCGTCCGGGCGGGGACGTTGCCGAACGTCTCGAACCAGGCCCGCGGGCGCAGGTCGCCGGTGCCCAGGTGCTGGCTGACCGGGCTTTCGGGGTCTTCGGCGACGTGCCGGAGGTCGTCGTCGTAGTGCATCAGTACATCCCAGTCCTGGAGGTAGAGGTCCAGGTACCGGTCGAAGGTGCGGTGGCGGACGCTGATCCGGTCGAGGGGAGGTAGGCCGAGGTCGGCGGCGTAGTGCTCGTCGTCCAGGAGGTCGGTCAGTTCGTCGGCCTTGCCGACGATCAGGTGGAAGGCGAGTTCCTCCGCCGTGCAGCTCGGGTTCGGGGCCTGGCCGGCCCGCAGGTCGTCCGCCAGGTTCTTGACCGCATGGATCATGGCCAGGCGCCAGGCCGCGCCCTGGCCGTCGCACAGTGGCGGGAGGCTGCCCAGGAAGGTGTCGTCAAGGTCACCGTACTCGTCGTCTTCCCGCTCGAAGACCCGGTCGCCGTGCTCGAACAGGTCGTGCCAGCCCTGCTCCACGAGGTGGTCGGCGGCAGTGGCAAGGATCCGGGCAGCCAGCGGGGTGAGCACGTCGTCGCGCTCGCGCCCGAAGTACCGCTCGCGCGGATCGTCCGGTCCGGTGCCCTCGCCGGCGGTGATGGCTTCACGAAGGCGCAGCAGGGAAGAGGATCGGTCGGCGGTGAGCGGGGCGGGCGCGGTAAGCGGTCGGCCGTCCAGGTGGAGCTGGGCCCAGACGGGGTGGCCGCGGTCGCGCGGGCGGGGGGTGGCGATGTCGAACGGGGAGAACCAGTACGCCGGGCCGTCCCAGCCGCCTTCCGGCTCGGCGGGCGGCTCCCGGTCGTCGTCCTCGTCGTCCCCGGCCGGCGAGCGGGCTTCGGGGATGCTGAACTCAGCGCCCTCGATGACCAGTTGCCAGGCCTCCTCCCAATAGGGCGGGCGGTAGGACTTCTCGTTCGGCTCGCCGGGCACCACGACGCCGAGGGCGTGCAGTTCCTCATCGGTGGCGGCGCTCATCACCGGGGCGGTGTGCAGCATCGCCTCCAGCGCCCACTGTTCGGCGGAGCAGCGCGGCAGCGGTGCCAGGCCGTCGGCGATGTCGTCGGCCAGGTCCCACAACGCCCGGGCCGCGCCCGCGCGGAAGGCGCGGTCCTGGCTGTCGCAGGCTGGCGGGAGCAGCGCGAGGACCGTATCGGCCGCTTCGGGGCTGTGGCGGTCGAAGGGGCGGTCGCCGTAGGCGGCGGCATCCCGGTAGGCGAGGACGGCCAGGGCGCGGCCGGCGGCCATCACGAGGCCGGCGGCGAAGGGCGGCAGGATCCGCTCCAGGTCGCTGTCCGGCAGGTCGTAGAACTCGGCGTGGTCAGTGTACGCGCTGAAGGGGTCCTGCTGGTACGCCATGCGAGAGGGGTCCTTACTCCAACTGTGGAACGGCCAGTATCCCAGCCCCAACCCGGCGCGGTGGCCATCCACCGCAGCCGCGGTTTGTCCGAATCGTGACGGCGGGTCCCGCGTGGGTGGGACGATCAGCCGGTGACCAACTATCAGTGCGGGTCGTGCCCGTTCACGAGCACCGATCCTGATGAAGTTCGACTGCACGGGCGTGAGGTGGGGCACCCGGTGGTTGACGGCGCGGAAGCTGCTGCGGAGGGCGCGCGAGACGTCAAGGTGTCCGCAGGCCCGGCCCTCGACGCCCGGACCGTGGGAGAGGCCGTCGTCGGTGTCCTTGGCCTCGGCGTCATCGTGGCCCTCGCCTGGCAGAACAAGGGAGCGAGAGCTGCGCTCGTAAAGCAGCTGGCGGTCGCCGCGAAGAAGGAAGCGAGCCTGGTGGCGGAGGTGGCTCGCCTGGGGAAGGAGGTCGTGTACCTCAAGTCGGCGAGCGGCGCCGGCAAGACCCTCGGGGGGTTCCGCACCTGAGTCGGCCCGGGTGATCCGGCTGCCGGAACACGCTCTCAGCCAGCCCGGCCGCTACTGCGCCGCGCCGGCGACCTCGGCGAGCTGGTGCACGTTCATCAGCGGCTGTAGGGCTGCTGACTTCCAGCCGAGCAGGGCGTCCTGGATGAAGCCGCGACTGGCGTGCGGCCGGCCGGTCAGCAGGAGCCCCGTGTGCGCCTCGTGGCGGGGTCACAGCGGCAGGAGCCAGCCAGACCCGTCCTCGCTGCCGAGCCATACTCGCTGTCCGTCGCCGGTGACCGTGATGCCGAACTTCTCCTGGTGCGGCGCGCCAGCCGCCTGCCACGCCTCGATCGCGTCCTCGACCTGGTCCCACAGGCGCAGCGGGCCGCGCTGGGTGACGGTGAAGCCGCCGTTGCCGTCGGGGCGCGTGCGGGCGTGGGAGCCGGTGGCGTGGTCGATGAGGATCTGCTGGTCGCCGGCGTTGATGCGTTCGGCGGAAGGGGCGGCGAGCTGGGCGACCCAGGTGCCGGTCCAGGTGGTGATGGTGGTGGGGTCGATGCGGGTGGGGCGTTCGTCGCCGGGCAGGAGGGTGGGGTTCTGGCGCGGGGGCCGGTCGTGGGGGCGGGCGATCATGAAGCTGGTGTGGCCGGGCAGGAAGCGGCCGATCGCTTCGCCGGGTTCGGTGACGGTGAGCAGCGCGAGGCCGTAGCCGAACTGCCAGCCGGAGAAGGTGACGAGGATCTTCCCGCCGGGTCTGACCTGGTGGAGCCAGGCGTAGGGCAGGGTGCGTACGGCGCAGGTGGCGATCAGCCGGTCGTACGGGGCCCCGGGCCGGTGGCCGGCGAGGCCGTCGCCGGTGATCAGGTGCGGGGCGCGGCCAGCGGTCTTGAGGGAGGCGGCGGCGCGGGCGGCGACGGTGTGGTCGACCTCGATGCTGGTGATGTTGCCGTCGCCGAGGCGGTGGGCGCCGAGCGCGGTCGAGTAGCCGGTGCCGGTGCCGATCTCCAGGACGCGGTGGCCGTCGTGGACGTCGAGCTGCTGCCACATCCGCAGGACCAGGGAGGGCAGGGTGGACGACGACGATGGGGAACCGGCGGCCGGAGTGTCTGCCGGGTGGATGCGGCCGTCGAGCTGGGTGATGAGGGTCTGGTTGGCGTAGACGGCCTGGAGCCATCCGTCGTCGCCTTCGTGGACCGGTTCGTAGCAGGTCGGGAAGGAGCCGGGGACCTCGCGGAAGTAGGCGTCGACGAACGCCTCGCGCGGCACCGCCGCGGCGGCGGCACGCCAGAGAGGGTCCGTGAGACCTTCTTCGGCGGTGAGACGGCGGACGAGGTCTGCGCGCAGGTCCGCGGCGGTGGAGGTCATGCGGCGTGGCCTTTCTCCAGTTGGTTGGCGATCGCCGTGGCGATGGCCTCGGCGGTCGGGGACGGGACGAACGCCCACTGCCCGGCGGCGTTGGCTTCGAGGAAGTGCCAGCGGCCGGCGGTGTCGACGGCGAAGTCGAACGCCGCGTAGACCAGCTGGAAGTGCGCCAGGTAGCGGGCCACCGAGCGGCGCACAGGGGCGGGTGCGGCGATCGGGGTGCAGGTCATCAGGTCCTGGCGGCGGCGCCAGTCCAGGTCGGGGCTGTCGATCCGGACCGCGAACAGCTCCTGGCCCACGGCGGTCAGGCGCACGTCGAAGTCCTTGTCCACCTTCGCCTGGAACAGATGCGGGCACGCCGCGACTCCGTCGCCGATCTCGCGCGGGTCGACCTCGGCGGCCCACACCTGCAGCGGCCGACCGTCCTCGTCACGGTACGGGGAGTTCCACAACGGCTTGTAGACGGCCCCGCCCGGCTGCTGGGCGCAGAACGCGCGGGCCTGGTCGGGGTCGGTGGTGACGATGGTGTCGGGGACGGCGAAGCCGGCCGTGAGCGCGGCGTCGAGCTGGGCGGGCTTGTGCTCGGCCGCCCGGATCCGCCAGGGGTGGTTGACGTAGTGGGCGCCGGGCAGCGCGGCGAGGATCCCGCCGGCGCCCCACTGGGCCTGGGCGCGAGCGAAGTCGGCGTCCTGCCCGGCCAGGTCGGGCGGCGCGCTCCAGGGCGAGGGACGCCGGTACCAGACCGATCGGACCCGGTCGAGGTCCAGGGTGCGGCTGGCGGTGGTCAGGGTGCCGCGCCGTCCGTCCGCACCGTAGTGGGCGGTCAGCGCGGCGCCCTGGTGGAGCTCGGCGCCGGGGTCCGCGCGTACGACCGGCACCCCGCGGCCGGCCAGGATCCGCAGCACGATGTCGGCCGTCGGATCGTAGGAGCAGGTCAGTACGAGCACGGCCGGCTGCCGCTCGCCCGTGGTCAGCTCTGGTCCTGGTCGTTGGAGGTGAGGGTGTCCACGTCGGTCGGCGTGGTCTGCCCGCCGCTCTGCCCGTCCCCGCCGCCGCCGCCGGTGCTCGTCGGACCGGTCTGGTCGGTGCTGGTTCCGTGCTTCCCGAGCTCGACGGTGCGGCCCTGCTCGTCGTGGAAGACGGCGACCTGGGTGTCCGGATCGATGACCGGGGTGAGCATTGGCACGGGCGGCGTGTCGGCGTAGCGGCGCATCCGGGTGGTGCCCCACGGAGCAGCTGCGGTGTTCGGCATCCTGATCTCTCCTTCACCCTGGCACATGACGTTGACGAGGCGAACGGTGACCAATCGGTGACCAGCAGTCATCATCGGGCACGGGGCAGGAGTTGGGGAGCAGTTCGGCGAACTTCGCCGTCCCTTGCACGGGCCCCACCCCGGCGGCCGGGGCAACTCGCGCCGCGTCAGCACTCGCGCGGCCGGGGGCTCGTCGTGCTGCTGACCGCCTTCGACCTCGCCGGCTGCCCCTGCGCGGGGTTGTCCTCGCCTCCGGGGCGGGGTCGGGCCTGCACTGCTGACACCCGGCGCGCGATGAGGCCCGTGCCGCCGCCACTTCGCGAAGTTCCTGGCCGTATGGACAAACGCGTCAACGACACCGAAGCCGCAGCCTGACCTGCCTCACCCGGAGCACGGCCTGCCTGCCGCTCACTACTGCAGACAGGCCGAAACACCGGCGCCGCGTGGCACTGGTCCACGTAGCAGGGGTCGAGCCGGCAGTCGTAGGCCCACCCGTCAAGTCGTTCGCATGAGCACCCCCGAGGTCACGGCCTGTAACACGGCGCCGTGTTGCAGGCCGTATTCACCTCACCCAGGCGCGGGCTGGTTCCTCAGGGTTGGCAACCAATCTTCCAAGGGCTGACAGGGCGCGAGAAGGGCACCCAGGTGCGGCGGATATTCGGCCACTGTGTCCAGGTCTACTGCAATGCTGTCAGGGGTGCTGTGGCCAACCGGGATCCCAACGTGAGAGGGAAAGACCCGCTCGTACCCCATCGGCAGGCATCCGCCTGCCCCTTGGATCGCCCACCACGCGGTGGCCTGCCGGTCGAACCACACTCCTGCGGGGTTGGGTGAGGAGATGCCTAGGTGGTAGCCGTTGGTGAAACCGACGACCCACGAGTTTGGCCCCCTCTCGCCGTAGCCGGAGATCACTCGGGCCGTGAGCAGCCGTTGCAACGCCTCCCGGATGGGGTTGGGAAGCTGATCCAGTTCCATGGTGATCTCCAGGTGCAGGTATACCGCCGGGAACCCGCTGCCGGGCCTGTGCAGTTCACCCCTGCCAACGCTGGGAAGGTCCGCCCTTGATCTCCGGGCGGGTCGCGGTCGCGAAGCGACCTCGCCCCGATGGTGGGGTACCAATGGGCCGACTGGCAAGGGGGCACAGGCGTTCAGGGTGCTTCCAAGGGAGGACCGCCTCATCCGCAGGACGGTCATGCAGATGGCTCCCGCCATGCTGACAAGACTCCGGCCCCCTCCGGCCTCGACACGATCGGCGCCGAGGCTGGCGGGCGGCGAACTGTCCTGGTGCTACCCTCCGCCAGCAGCGGCCGCCGCCCCTGCCCCGGCGGCCGTCCTCCCCGCCACCGCCCGAACCGCCGGCTGGGGCGGCCGGACCGCTCGGGGGTTCGGCCGGCCGCTCTTCCACGGTGCGGGCGCCGGGGCCGGGCTGCAGTCCGGGCTACGCCAAGGGTGCTGCGGAGGAGCGGCCCGGCGCACGGGCGGGCGGCTCGCACGGAACCGGGCGGGGTTCAGCGGCCGAGGCCGGCGGCGGTGGCCGCGCCGCCGCGCCGGACGGCCGCCATCATCGCCCGGTGCGCGCCTTCGGCCTCGGCCGCGGTGGGGGCGGGCACCGGGGACCCCTCCACGGTGTACCACTCGTCGGCGCCGTCGTACTGGACGGTGAGTAGCGCCTGGCGGCCGTCCCAGACGGTGCGCAGCGTCAGGTCGCCGGTGATGACGCCGACCTCGGCGGTCATCACGCCGCCTGGCCCGGCCGGGATGCCCGCGGTCAGCAGCGGCCCGTCGGCGGGGGCGGGGGTGGTCATGATCCCGCCGGGTAGGTGTCGAGCATCGGGCCCAGGGCCGTCTTCTCCGGTTCGGTGACGGTCAGCTGGTAGTGGCTCTTTACGTTGATCCAGGCCTTCGCGTAGTGGCACCAGGCGGCCTGGGAGGGCGGCTTCCACTGGTCGGGGGTCTGGTCGCCTTTTGCCCTGTTGGAGGCGGCGGAGACGGCGAGGAGCTGGGGCCGGGTCAGGTCGTTGGCGAAGGCCTTGCGCTGGTCGTCCGTCCAGCTGTCCGCTCCGGCTCGCTAGCCCGCCGCGAGGGGCACCAGGTGGTCGATGTCGATCTTGGAGGCGTCGTTGAACTGAAGGTTGTCGTAGACCGATGTCCACGTGCCCGAGGTGGCGCGGCACTGGGCGTCCGTCACCACGGACTGCCCGTCCCTCTTCAAGACGCTCTCGCGGGTGTCACAGCCCGCCCCTTGGGAGGCCCAGTGCGGGAAGCGCTCGCGGGAGTAGCCGGTCATCGGGCGTGCCGCGGCGACGGTCAGCGCGGCCAGCTGCGCGCGGGCCGTGGCGGAGTCCGACGGCGGCGGACCCGGCCAGACGACGGAGGAGGTGACCGGTGGCGCTGCGTTCGGGGCGGCCCGGTCGGATGTCGCGGGCTTCCCGCAGGCAGCCAGGAGTAGGGCTGCGAGGATGGCCGCGACGGCCCGGGCGGCGGTGTGCGGGGCGGATCGTGTGGTGGAGGACATGAGCACAGCCTGCCCGCCTGGCGACGGGTCACCAAGCGCATAACGCAGTCGGCCGACAGGTCGTCGGCAGGCGGCTCTGAGGGCTTCCGGCCGTGCCGCAAGCGGATGCTGGGGGCAGCCGGTCGGGGTCCGAGGCAGGGGGTGCCCGGGCCCCGACCGGGGGAGGCTCGGCCGTGCGGGGGCGCGACCGCTCTGCTCGCCGACCCGACCGAAGTGCCTGGTCGGCGCCGTCGTGCCGTGAATGCTAGACCTGCTATCTGCGCCTGCCCAGGGTTCTGACCTGGCATTCTCCGGCCGCGAACATGCCAGGCCTGGCCCGACCCCGCGTTCCAGCGGAGACGGAGCATCGGCGACGAATGCCGTGCCGCTGATTGCAGGTCTCGCCGGTGCGCTGCTTGGCTGGGCGGGCGTCTACACCGGGTACGGCCCGACGGAGTGCCGCAGCGGAGTCTGCGCTGTCAGCGGTAGGTGTCGGCCGAAGCCCCGGTAGTCTCGGCGCCACTCGTGCAGGTGCGCGGCGACGGCGTCCACGACGACGCGGTCTTCGTCGTCTCGGGGCCGGCCGGCCAGGAGCTGAATCAGGTCGGTGGCCTCGTACGTTCCCAGGTTGGCGGGTTTCCCGTGGTCCAGGGCGTGTGTCAGGCGTCCGAGCAGGGCGGCGGCCGACGGATCGGGCGTCTCGTTGTCGGGGACGGGGAAGCGGGCGGTGAGCGCGTCGGCGAGGACACGTACTTCCAGCTGGTTGAGGCTGGCGGGCTTCCCGGCCCAGGTCCGGTGGAAGACCCGCAGGGCGACGTCGCGCAGCCGGGGTGCATGGCGCCGAAGGCGCAGGCAGTGCTGGCAGAGCCAGCCGGGATCGCCGTAGGAGCCCTGGGCCGGGATCTCGATGCGGCCGATGCTGTCGCCCTCGCGGACGTCGTCCAGGCACAGTCCGCAGGTTCCTGTTCGTCGAGCCGTGATGACGACCCGGGGAGCGGGCAGCGTGCTGGCGATCTGCCGGTGGGCGGCGGCCTGGTCCGGCCGTGGCTCCTGGGGGCCTTCGGGGTTCGCCGACTGTGTCGGGCGGGGTGAGGGTGGGTCCGGGGTCCAGCCCAGCCTGGTGAGCCACTCGGTGGCGAAGTCGAGCGCCTCCCCGATGCACCACAGGGTCGCCTCGGCCCGCCTGCGCACACCGATGTGCTCGTTGATCTGGTACTGAACGCTGGCGATCGGCAGACCGGTGCGGCGGCTGATGCTGCCGGCCAGGGAGTTGAGCAGCCGGCGGGCGGACGGTTCGTCCAGCGGCGGATTCAGCGGTCGGCAGCCCACGCACAGCTCGTCCGGCCCCGGTGCGGGGCGTGTCCCGCACTGGGAACAGACCGTGCCCGGACAGGCGATGCACGCTGCGGCTTCGTCGGAATCGAGGCACTCATGGACTTCTTCGGGGGCTGACTCCCGCCAGGCGCTCTCGCACGACCAGCAGGCGGCCGTGCAAGCCCCACGCGCCTTCCGATCGCGCTGCCACAGATCCTCGTCGACCAGAATGCGGCGAACCCAGCCGCCTTCGTGTTCCTGCGTGAACGGGTCCCAGCTGTACTCGCCGGCCTTCACCACCTCGGCGTCAGCGGCGGCTCGGTAGGCGGCGAGCAGGGCCGGTGCGGCGCTGTTGGTCACGTCGTGATGGCCGTCGTAGTGGCAGGGCATGCGGTTGGCGTAGCCGGCGTACTCGGCGCCCAGCTGGCCGCAGTCGCGACACAGGGTCCACCGGTAGTAGGCGTCGTCCAGGATCTGCAGGTCGGCGAGGTCCCACGAGGTGCGCCCGTCGGCGGTGGGCAGGGAGCCGGTGGCCAGCAGCGCCGTGCCGCGCCAGGGCTCCGACAGGCGGGAAGGAAGGTGCGGGTGCTCTTCCAGGATGTCGGCGGTGATGCAGCTGCCGGGGCCGGGGAGCTCGGGCAGGCTCGCGTAGGCGAAGTGGCGCCAGGTCGTCTCGTCGACGGGGTAGCTGGGGCTCGTTGTGTCGAACCAGAGGCCCTGCTGGGGAAGCCAGAAGGCCGGGCGGTGGGTGCGGCGGCCGCCGAGAGGGAAGGCGCGCTGGTCGTAGTCCCATTCCACGCCAAGGTGGTCGAAGACGACCGACCACCTGGCATGGGCTTCGCATCGGAAACTGAGCGTCTGCACGGTCAGACCCATGTACGGCCTCCATGTCGCGACGGAAGATCGACACGACGCCGACAGCGGCGACGCCTCGTCAACGAGTGGGCCCAAGGGCAGGTGTCGTCTGCAGGGCGGCAAGCACTCCTTTGTGTAGCAACGGTCTTCCGCGTTGACCCTGACAAGCAAGCACGGCACCGTCAGCGTCCGAACAGGAGTTGCCTCCAGAAGCCTGGGACCTGGCCGCGGCGGACGGGCGGCGGGCTCGCAGTGTCCACTATCGGGTGAAATGCTGCTGAATCAGGCTGGTGGTGCGCCAGCATGACGGCGTGAAGAACGCGAAGACCTGGCATGAGCGCGGAACCCACGTGGAACGCCGGCCCTCGCCGCCCGTCGGGCGCCGCGAGGCGGAGCAGTTGGTGTGTCCGCGTTGCCGAGCGGGGGCAGGCAGCCCCTGCCGTGGCGAGCACGGGCAGCCGATCAAGCCGCACAAGCAGCGGTTCGGCGTGGCCCGGTCCCAGGCGCAGCAGTCCGGGTCTGGGGATCGACGTGGTGAGCCGGTGCCGATCGAGCGGATCCGTCCTGTGCCCGCGCCGGCACCGCAGCCGCAGGGTGTCGGGCGGACAGTGCGGGGTGTGCCGGTGGTTCACGGGCCGGTGGGCGGGGGTCAGGCGGTGCCGCCGCAGGACGCGCTGGTGGTCGACTGTCCCAAGTGCGGGGTGGGGGCGGGAGCGTGGTGCCCGGGGCCTGACGGCACGGTGGGTGTGCACAGGGAGCGGAGCGCGGCCGCGCGGCAGGCGAGGGTGCGCGGCCGTGGTGGGGCGGTCCCCGCGCCGCGGCTCGGGCGGCAGCTGAGCGCAGAGCAGGTCCTGGCGGTGCAATGCCCGGCGTGCGGGGCTGCGGCCGGGCGGCCGTGTCTGGGGCCGGCGCCGCGCGGGGAGGTTCTGGCCGAACCTCACCCGCACCGGGCGCTGGAGGCCCGCAGGGAGCTCTTCGGCACCCGGGGCGCCCCCGCGATCGCGGCTCGGGCTAAGGGTGCCAAGCAGCGGGGCCCCGGCGCCGTGGGCGGTGCGGCGGGCAACAACCCGTTCATGGCGGCCGCGCAGGAGCTGATGGGCAAGCGGCCCGCCCAGGCCAAGACGCGATCCAAGCTCAGCCAGAGGGAGCTGGACGCCCAGTATCGCCGGGCGCTGGCCGCCAACCCGGGCCAGGCGAACGCGATGCGTTCGGCGGGCGCCGCCCGCGGCGGGCGAGGTGCGTCCCGCAAGGGCACCGGCATGTACGGGTAGCTGGTGCCTCACTCCGGGGTTCCGCAGCGGGCCCGGTTTGGGGAGGCCAGGCCGGACGAGGGCGGCGCCGGGCACCCGGGCGCAGCACGTGGGTTCAGCAGGACTCCATGGGCCGCGCGCTGATACGTGCGAGGCGCCTTCACGGTCGACCTCGGGGCTGCCTTCGTCGGGCGTCCGCTCCGTGCGGCCCGCTACCTCCTCCTGCGCGCCGACCCGTAGGGTGTACAGCCGCGCGACGCGGTCCGGGGCCTGGCCGCGGAGGCGCCGACCGCAGTTCTGGAGTTCAGCAGGGGATGAGTCCCTGGTAGTCCCAGCGGTCGGGGTCGCCCGAGCTCGGCTCGTAGTCGGCTCGGTTACCGTGGGGGTCCTTCGGGACAATCAGGTAGGCCCCGCCTGCCAGCTGTTCGGGTGTCCAGCCATCCACGTCCAGCAGCAGGCCGTCGAGCGGCCCGCCGTACAGCTCCCGGTAGGCACGGCCCGGTACCGGGCTGGGGTCGTCGTCGAAGTCCGATCCGTACACGCGGCGGCCGGGGTGCTGAAGGTTCATGGCGTTGCGCTCCGTTCCTGTAGGCAGTGCAGGTCGTCCAGACCCGCCCGGGCCGGTGTGCCGGGTGGCCGGGACGACGCCGTGCATCCGACTCGGCCCGGGCGCCTGGTGGTTCCCCGGGCGGGCGGTTCGGGGTCAGTACCAGTCCCCAATCCCGTTCTCGCCCTCTTCGTACTCTTCCTCGTCACCAACTCGTTCGGGGAGGGAATCAACGAAATGGCCGCAAATTGGCGACGGATCCCAGTCGTGCAGGGCCCGGCAGGCGCCGCAGCGGACGCACGGCTCCTCGTCGGCGCCGGCCATGGTCTGGAAGCGGTGGCGGCGGGGTCCGGAGCGGCACCCGCTCGGCGCGGTTCAGTCATCACCCAGGCCTTCATGCTCCGTGGGGCCGGTCTTCTGGCCGACCCGGCCGACGGCGTCCGGCACCGGTCGGGCCGGTGCGTCGGCGCGGCTTTGACCGGGTCCACTGGGCTGTTGGCGGTCAGAGCTGTTCCCACCCTTCCTGGCCGTAGTCGGGGGTTCCTCCGTCAAGGCCGTAGGCGGCGTTCCCCTTCTCGATCTGCTCCTGGCGCCACTGGTCGACCTTGTTCAGAGGCGGGCCAGACCTTGTTGTGGCTTGGCGCCGGAGGCGCTGGGTCTCCGGGTCGGGCCTGGTGGGCCTGTCGGGCTCGTCGCCGACGGCGTCCAGGTCAACTTCCCAGGCTTCGGAGAACTCGTCGTTGGTGAACAGCTCGGCGATCCCGGTGACCTGGCGCAGCCGGGTGACCTCGTCGGGGTCCATCCCGAGCTCGCGGCCGATCCGCTCGTCGGGCCAGCGCAGGCGGGCGAGTTCCATGACGATCTCGGACATGCCGTTGACGGTGTGCAGGCCGCGGGCGCGGTTGTGGCGCACGGTGGAGGCCATGCGGTCGGCTTTGTCGGTGCGGCCGGCGTTGACGATGACGACTGGCAGGCGGCCGTGGGCGGCGGCGCGCACCTCGCTGTCTTCCTTGCCGACCCGGTGGCGGTGGTAGCCGTCGACGACCTCGTAGACGGGGGCGCCGTCGGCGTCGGTGCCGGTCTGCCAGACGACGATGGGCTGGGTGTAGCCGTCCGACTTGATGGAGAGGGTGAGGAGTTCCATCTCCGGTCCGGCCACGACGTTGGGGTTGTACGCGTTGCCGCGGACCTGTTCGGCGGGGACCCACACCACGCGGGCCGTGGGCTGCTCCTTCAACGGGGAGTGGCTGCTCAGGTCCTGGCCCAGGACGTTGATGGTGTCGATGCGCAGCTGGTCGTCGAGGGCGGCCAGGCGCGCGAAGGCGGCGCGGGCCTCGGCGATGATCGCCTCGGCCTCCTCGGCGACGGTCTCGGTGCCGGAGCCGGGTTCGTCGGCGGGGGGAGTCAGGTCGGTCAGGGACATCTGGTGGTCGGTCACGGGGTCGCCTCCCGGGTGCGGTGCAGGATGAGGAAGTTGGCGCTCTTCTCGCGCACGAGGGTGAAGCCGGCGGCGAGGTAGGCGTCGGCCTTGGGCCGGGCGACCGTGGCGTCCAGGGGCCGGCCGCCGGCTTCCTTGACGGCGGCCTCGACCAGGCGCGGGGCGACGCTGTGGCGGCCGGGCGGGGTGTAGAGGGATTCCACGCGGCTGGCGCCGGCACGGCCGGGGGCGGTCAGGCCGATGAAGCCGTCCACCGTGCCGTCGCTGGCGAGGGCGATGATCCAGGTCTTGCCGGGCTCGTCCCAGGGCACGCCCCCGAGCGACTCGTGGACCGCGCGGTTGGCGAGGAACGGGCCGACCAGGCGGTAGAAGTTCGGGTTCTCGTTGGTCAGGACGAGAAGGTCAGAGCGTGCCACGGTAGCCCCATTCCCTGCGCTGGATCGCCATCTTCTCGCGGTAGGCCTTGAGGGACTTGCTGCTCGCCGGCGGCGCGAAGGACAGCCCTTTGCCCCAGTAGTCGTAGGTGAGGATCATCTTCGCGATCCGCTTCCAGCTCGGTGATTCCTTGGTCATCGGGCCGTCGTCGGGGATGATCCCGCCGGGGTAGCCGCGCGAGTCGTACCAGCGCAGGAACTTGGCGATCTTGTCGCGGTAGTGCTCGGCCTCGGGCGGCCGCATGTCCGCCAGCAGCGCCTGCACGTACTCCTCCCA
The DNA here is from genome assembly GCF_053587085.1 of Kitasatospora sp. NPDC003701. Classification (NCBI taxonomy): domain Bacteria; kingdom Bacillati; phylum Actinomycetota; class Actinomycetes; order Kitasatosporales; family Streptomycetaceae; genus Kitasatospora; species Kitasatospora sp. NPDC003701. The sequence continues at coordinate 111,405 of NZ_JBSFNM010000023.1, read as the reverse complement.
GGTCATCCCCTCGGGGCAGGTGATCTGGATGCGGCCGAGGATGTTTCCGGTCTCCCTCGCGTACCGGGCGCCGAAGGCCGCACCGTGGACGCGGGCGACGACTTTGCCCCAGGTCAGCGGCTCCAGGACGTGGAAGAGCCACAGGCCCTGGCGCTGGTCGTCCCCGTAGGGCTGGCAGAGCCGGGCCTGGTGGATGCTCACCCCGGCCCGGTGCATCAGGTCGTAGATGACGTTGTAGGGGACGCGCTCCCTGCCGTAGAACCGCCAGATGTCCTCGGTGCGCCAGTCGTAGATCGGGTAGCCGTTGTACACGGTGTTCGAGATCCGGGTCGTCCAGGGCAGGTCGTCGTGGCGGTGCTTGTCGCGGCGGGCGATCGTCCGGTAGCGGTTGATCGACTCGTCGGACCTGATCCCGACCAGGCAGGCCGTCATCCGGCCGTTGTGCCGCTCGGACAGCCACCTCCCGAACGCGGGGGTGAACTCCTCGAACTCCATCCCCGGGGTGAAGAAGTCGAAGAAGTCCGGGTCGGTGATGACGCCGGGGTGGCCGGGGAAGTCGCGCACCCACATCTCCCGCGCCTCGGGATCCCAGCACCGCCACTGGGGCTGGAACTGGGACACGGCGTTGCGCAGCGACAGGGGCAGGGCGACCCAGTAGACGTCCAGGACGTCGGCGTGCCGCTCCAGCATGGCGTGCAGGTAGTTGACAGTGTGCTGGTACTGGGCCTCCAGGTCCACGATCAGCACCCCGAGACGCCGGCCGCGGGCGCGGGCCTCACGGGCCGCGAGTTCCAGCAGCACCCCGCTGTCCTTGCCGCCGCTGAAGCTCGTGTAGACGACCGGGAAGTCGTCGAAGAGCCTGCGGATGCGGCGCACGGCGGCGGTGAGCACATCGATGCCCAGGCCGCGCTTGGTCCGGCTCAGCGGCCGTGCCGCGCCGGCGGGTTGTTGCCCGGCCACCTCTGCGTCTCCGTCCTTGTGGTGTCCATCGGGAACCCTTTCGGGGCTCGCGGGGTCGTGCGGTGCACGCCGCGCTATCCGTGCTGGGGGCGAGGGATGTTCCTGCTGGTGAGCTGCCTCTCCTGGGCGGCGAGGTCGTCAAGGATGTCGCGGCCCGCCCTGACCAGCTCGGGGAAGGCGGGGCCGTCCTCGTCCGGGTCGATGCCCGAAAGGAGGTCGGAGCGGTAGGTGTTCTCGAAGGCGACCAGGGCGAACCCCTGGACGATCGCGGCGTAGCGGGCATGGGTGGTGTGGGTGAGGACGTCACCGCCGTCGTGGCCGATCACCCAGTAGTTGGTGCCGTCGCCGTAGACGTCGATGCCGCAGTCCTCGTCGTCGTTGAGGATCTGCTCCAGGAGGTCGGCGGTCGGGTGGTCGGTCATCAGGGTGTGGCCGGAGTTCGGGTCCGGGCAGTTGATGCCCCGCTCGACCAGTTCGCGGAGAACGGCAGCGCGCTCGCGTCCTCCCCGGCGGCCGGCGATCCGGTCGACAGTCGTCTTCAGACTGTCGGGCAGACGGAGGGGGACTCGGTCGCCGACGGACGGTCGGCCGCCGGAGGACGTCTCGACGGTGCTCATGAAGGCTCCTGGATAAATGGGGGCTCGATTCTGGATAAAGAATATGTCAGGGTTGACGGCGCCGTCAACTTGTTCATATTCACTTCTATCCGATCCATTCCGGTCCGTGGCTCAGCCACGCCTCCGCCTCCTCGCGGCTCAGTTCCACGATGTCGCCCTGCTCGTTGACCTGGAGGAACGAACGCTCCTCCTCGGTGACACGACCCGGGAAGCCCATCCTGCGCAGGCCCCTCCAGTTCTTCACGGGAGGGTCGAGGGGCCAGCTGGCCTCGTAGAGGTGGCCGGTGAGCAGGGTCCAGCAGCAGAGGACCCCGCGCCAGCCGCGGTTGTCGAGGGCGCCCTCGTAGTCGAGCTCCCCGGTCAGGAAGTCGCGCCGCAGGCCGAACTTGGCGTCCCGGCCGGTGATCTCCGCGACCCAGGGCCGGTCGCCGCAGATCCGCTCGCGTATCCACCGGGCCCGGTAGCGGGTGGTCAGCGGGCGGGTGTCCAGTGCCTGCTGGAGGTCGGCGGCGAGCAGCGGTTCGGCCTCGGGCCAGGTGGCCGGGCGCACCTGCACGGTGGTGCGCCGACCGGAGCGCTGCGCGTGGTCCAGGACGACGGCGATCAGCTCGGTGTAGCCGTTGTCGTCCAGTACCCGGACGCCGGGGGCTTCGGCGGGTACGGGCGGCTGTTCGGGGCGCGGGACGAAGCGCACGCGCAGGACCTGGCCGGCCGGGACGTGGCCGCGGGTGGTGTGGCGCAGGGTCCACCAGGGTCCGGTGACGGGCGGGATGGCGGGGCAGGGGCCGGTGTGGCGGGCTCCGTGTGCCCAGTGGCCGTCGCCGGGTGGGATGCGGTGGCCGCAGTCGGTGCACCAGGCGGTCGCGGTGGTGGGTGGCCCGGGGGGTGCGTCGGTGGGGCAGGGGTGGTGGTGGACGGCCCGGTAGCGGGCCGGGCGCGGGCCGGGTGCCGGTGACGGCTCCGGGTGGGGCTGGGAGTCGTCGATCAGTTGGGCCTGGCCGGTTCCCCTGGGCACCCAGAGCCCGCAGTTCCCGCAGGGCGCGGCGTACCGGTTGGCGCCCAGGATCTTGGGGCGGGGCGGGCACAGGTCGTCGCGGTGGGTGAGGGTCCAGGCGCCGCGCTGGCCGGTCAGCGTGCCCTCGCCCGGTGGGACGCCCTGTCCGCAGCGGCTGCAGCGGCCCGCGTCGCGGTTCCGTCGTTCCGTCGCGCCGGCGTGGTGGCGGGCGGCGTCCGGGGCGAGGCGGCGCCGGAGGTAGGTGAGTTCGCGGGCGCCGGTCGGGCTGCGGCGGCTCCAGGACTTCACCAGGGCCAGGCCGCCGGGTGCGGCCGGGTCGGCGCGGCGGAGGGCGACCTCGACGTCGTCGCCCGCGCGGTCAGCCCCGATCACCAGGGCCCCGAAGGGGAGGGTGCAGCGGTAGCCGGCCTCCAGCCACTCGCCCTCCAGGGCACGGACGCTGTCGGCCTTTTCGGGGCAGGCGGTGACCAGGAGCCGCCAGCCGCTGCGCCCGTCCGGGACCGGGGGCACCAGGACCGGCACGGGGGTGCGGGGGTCGGGGGCCGTTCGCTGGGCGGTTGCGGCCGGGGTGCGTCCGGGGCTCCTGCTGGCGTTCACGTCGTCTCCCCCTTCAACCGGGCTGGGGCCCGGTCGAATTGTCAGTGGGTCAGGTCATCATCGAATTCAGATGGTCTGCGGTGCTTTGTGCCGTGCCTCCATCACTGTGCGCCATGGGTCTGACACTGCGGGTCCCGGCGCTGCTCACGCGTACTGCCCGGGCCGCTGCCTGGCCCGGGCCCGCTGTTCCTGCCGATCGACGGAGGACCGTGTTGCTGCTCTCCCACCACCCCTTCCAGCGCTCCGGCGCCTGGGCAGCGGCCCTGCTGGCGGGGCTGTCCCACCCGGGTCTGCTCGACGGCGACGGCCTCGACCGGGTTGCCGCGCGGATTGCCGAGGACTGCGAACGGGCCGGGCGCCTGGCCAAGGGCGAGCCCGGCTGGGCCTGGCTCGTGCGGCTGGCCGGCATGTATCCGCAGTCGCCGCCGGTCCACCCCTCCCGGGCCAAGAACCCGCGGCCGATCGGCGCCCGGGTCCTCGACTTCCTCGGGCCAGACCCCGACCCCGAGCGTGTGGCCGAGCAGGGCGGGCGGGTGTGGCCGTGCTGGATGTGCCAGGCCCCCGGCGCCTCGATCCGCTGGGGCAAGGACCGGTTGCCGCTCGCCGACTCGGCGCAGCACATCAACAACTCCGCCGTCTACAGCGGCGGGTACCCGCTGTGCCGCCCGTGCCGGATCGCCCTGTGGGCCCTGCCCTACGGCAGCGCCACCAGCGGCTCGGGCATGAACGTGACCGTGGGGTGCTGGGACGAGAGCATCGAGCGCGCGGTGACCACTGCCTACTTCGCCGTCAGCGAGCAGGCCCTGGCCGAGGGCTGGACCAGCTGGCGCCAGGGCCCGGCGGCCGAGGACCTGTTGTGGCGGTTCATCGCCGACCGCGGGTCCGAGCAGGGGCAGTTGGACGTCCTGCGCTGGTCGAACGACAACCGCGACCCCCGGCTCGACTCCCGCATCCTCTCCCCTGCCGCCGCCCGGCGCCTGGCCGAGCTCCACCGCACCGCCGACACCGCCGAGTTGCGCCGCGCCGCCCGCACCGCCGGCCACCACCCGCTCGACCTCGCCGCCGACCCGGACCTGTTCGCCCAGGCGCTCGCCACCACACCGCGCTGGGCCGTTCCCGTCCTCCGGTCCCTCGGTGGCGACCCGCAGCCGAGCACCACCGTCCGAACCCCCGCCACCCGCTGACCAAAGGGAGCACCCGTGACCACCGACACCACCGCAGCCGCCTCGTTCGATCTGCGCACCGAGCCCTGGATCCCCGTCCTTGACACCTCGCACGGCTACACCCACGTCGGAATCTCCACCGCCCTGCTGAATGCCCACCGCCTGCATCTGGGCGCCCCCGGGCTGGAGCAGCAGGTCCTGCTGCGCCTGCTGCTGGCCGTCCTCGACGCGGCCGCCGGCCCGGTGGACGACGCCGACTGGGACATCGCCTGGGCCGCGCCGACGCTGCCCGCCGACCGCATCGCCGCCTACCTCGACCGCTGGGCCCACCGGTTCAACCTGTTCGGGGAGCAGCCGTTCGGGCAGTGCGCCGGGCTGACGGAGGCGAACCGGAGTACCCACCACCTCAAGCCGAGCCGCTGGGGCGGCCGCAGCCGGGAGTTCTTCGACCACTCCCTCGCCGGGGAGCCGCGGGTGTTCGACCCGGCGGAGGCGGCGCTGGCCCTGCTGATGCTGCAGGCGGTCCACCCCGGGGGTATCCAGGGCGCGCACCCGTCGGATCCTCGGGGCACGGGCGGGCGCCTCTACGGGTCCAAGCCGGGACACCTCAGTGTGGTGACCAACCTGGTCGTCGGAGCGCCCGGGGCCACGCTCAAGGACATGCTGCTGCTCAACCTCCCGCCCCGCCCCCGGACCTCACAGGACCGGCCGGTGTGGGAGCGCCCAGTCCCCGGGACCGCCGGAGGTGCGCGGGAGCCGGAGGGCCGGCTGGACCTGTGGACGTGGACCACCCGGCGTGTACGGCTCTTCGCCGGCGACGACGGCCAGGTGGTGGGCCTGGCCCTGTATGACGGCGACCGGATGGCCGATCCCCGGGCAGGCGCGCACACCCACGACCCGCTCACCGCCCGCACCGCGAAGGGCTCGCCCCTGCCGGTCGCCGACGCGGCCGGGTTCACCATCCCCTGGTCGGCGGGGCTCCTGCTCGACCCGGCCGGGGAAGCACGGGCCACCAGCGCGGTGGTCGAGCACGTCCTGCGGGCCGCCGAGCGCGGAGCCCTCGACTCCGGGCTGCGCCTGGCCGCCGAGCTCCTTCAGGTCGTGCACTCCAACCAGCACCGCGCGTCCATCGCTGGCATGCACGAGGTCACCTCCTCGCTCGGCAGCGCCGGGAACCTGGCCGACGACGGCGGCCGGGCGGCTCTGGGCGCCGTCGCCCGTCTCGCCCACGACGTCCAGCGCGCCCTCTACGGGGCCGGCGCCGACGCCTTCCGCCAGCGGATCAAGGACGTCCAGCCGCGGCAGAGCTCCTCGCTCGGTCGGCTCGTGGGCAGCGGGCACGCCTGGGACGACGTGGCACAGGCGCCCGGGTCCGGCTTCGACCGCTGGATCACGGCTCTGGAACGGGCCGTGGACGGCGTCGGCCAGGCGATGGCCACCAGCGACATCATGGCCACCTCCCGCTTCACGGTCGAGGCGCGCAACATCCTCTTCCGCTGCGCCCGCCGGGCGAAGTCCGCCGCACAACGAGCTGGCGCCAGGGGCGTAGCGGCCTGACCGGGGGCCGGGTGGTGTGGGCGGGTCCGCTCGCCGCGCACCACCCGGCCGGGCACCGCCGCCGTCCCGCCGAGCGGCACCACCAACGGGCCAACGGGTCGTGACCTGCCGCCTGCGCGCCCGTTGCTGGGACAGCAGGAGTAAACGGGACGAAGGGGAAGACCTGTGCGGAAGTGGGTGTGGGCGGCGGCGGCCGCCGTGCTGCTGGTCGCGTCCCCCGCTGCGGCGGGCGGGCAGCGCAGCGTGCAGTCCATCGGGCTGGACGCGAGCGCGGGTGACGGTTCGGTTTCCGGGAGCGCCCGGCTGACGGCCGCCGCAGAGAACAATGGCTTCCGCCTGAAGGGATGGGTGGAGTCGGACAGGGGGTGTGTGGAGCTGAAGGCAGTCAATATGCACTGGGGCTCCTACTTGGGCGGAGACCAGATCACCAAGACGTGCGAGACCAACAGGCGGGTGCCCGTGGACGCGTGGACCCACCACACCGACCTCGTCCTGAGCGCGATCGTGGACGGCGGCCCGGACCGGGACTCTCGGATCGTCACCCTGACCGGACGGTAACCCCGGCCGCCCCGGCCCCAGGAGCACCTTCTTCCCCAAATCCCTCGACGGGCGGGCTTCGGCGGTCCGACACTGAGCGCCATGGTTTCCCCGCCCGCCGGACCGCCGGCCGTCCTCTACGCCCCGCTGACCTCCGGCCTGACCTGCCCCACCGTGGTCACCGTCGTGGACGCCTGCGCCCTGGCCCAGGTGGCGTGCGGGGCGGTGCGCGACGCCGAGCCTGTCGATCTGATCAGCGCCCTGTCCGACACCGGCCGCTCGAACACCTTCGGCGCCGCGCACATCGTGGCGGAGCTGCAACGGCATCTCCCGAGGATCGCGGCGGACACCGGTGTGCCGCTCGACCTGGCGCAGGAGCAGCTGTGGAAGCGGATGCTGCCCGGGGTGCCGATCGTCGACCTCGCCATCGGCGATCACCTCTCCCCCGCCGCCCGGCTGTTGCTGCGCGATGACCCGTCGCTGCCGGCGATCGCCCGCGGCGACGCCGACGACGCCCCCACCGCAGCCCTCGCGCAGTTTCTCGCCCCCACCGTCATCCTGACCCAGGACTCGGTGTTCGCTCGCTTTGGCCTGGCGGTTCCGGTTGACAGGTGGGTCGGGATGGCCCACGGGCTGCTGCGCGCGGCCGGCTTCGAGGCGAACCTGGACGTGTCGGTGCGCGTTGCCGAAGTCGCCGCCCGCCTCGCCTGGCAGGCCGCCGCCTGGGCCGGGCGAGCCGCATCGCGCCATCCGGTCCTCGCGGGTGCCGTGGTTGCCCTGGCCGTTCTGGTCTGCCGCCACCAGGGCCTGCTGGACGGCGCCCGGTGGCGGGCCGGCGCGATCTCTCTCCGGGAGGCGGCAGGGCCGCTGCTGGAGCGGTTCGCCGCAGCCAGCGAGGACCACGCCCTCACCCGCGGCCGCCTGGTGGTGGTTGAGGCCCCCGGTGAGGCGACCACCGAGCAGCTCGCCGCCCGCCACCTCGCCCGCGCACGGACCGCCCTGACCCCCGGACAACTGCGGGACGCGCTGGCGGCCGACGGCACCCGCATCCCCGCAACCCGGCTGAAGACCGCGATGCGCGAGCACCCCGGCTTCACCCGACTCACCGGAGACCGGTACTTCCTGGGCCGTCCCGCACTTCCCGATCCCGCCCGCTGACCCGCACAAGCGCCCGACCCGACCATGCCGCTGTTCACCGAAAACTAGGGTCCTGGCCCGGGCGTGGGACGAGCTGCCGTTCTCCAAGCCTTCGCCGTCCGGCTGTTCGGCCTGACATCGTCCCAGGGGCCGGGGCCGTCGCTGCGGCCCCGGCCTTGCACAGAGCCCGCCCTGCCAGGCACTAGCGTTGACGGCAATGGGCGGCGACGGACGGGCCGGGGGCTTCCACCGCCCCGACTCGCCGGCGTCGACACGGGCCCGGCAGGCGGGCCCCTTCCGGCGAACCCGCCCCGGATTCACCCAATGGAGTGAACCTCCCGTTCCCCGGGCCCGTCGTCGAGCGGCCAGGACACCATGGCGTCGTCCCCGGCGCAGAAAGCGAGAAGCGGTGAGCAGCACGGACCTGACGGCCTTGCCGGCCGCCTTCGAGCCGGCGGACCCACCGCGCAACGGCCGGATGCGGTTCTGGCGGCCGAACGTGATGACGGCCTTTCCCGATGAACCGCCGGAGGGCGTCGAGTACTCCTTCGGGGAGGAGACGGCGGTGGTGCGGCACCAGGCCAACGGCGTGCGCAGCACACGGGTCCCATGCTGGTCGGTGCCGGTCGACCTGGCCCTTCCGCTGCTCAGCCGGGCCCGGCTCCGGGGCACCGGCGACGAGGCCTGCCGGTTCTGGGGCGGCGTCTCGCTGTTCGCCCTGGAGCTGATCTCCCGGGGCCGGCTGGACGTGGACGTGACCGAGGCGGGCTTCGACACCTGGCGGTGCGTGCCGCAGACCGACCAGGAGCGGGAGCAGCTGGCCGCGTTCGCGCGGGCGATGCCGCCGACCGCGCACGCGATCCCCTTCCAGGCCCTCCACGGCGGGCGGCCGATGCTGCCCGAGCCGGCGTTCCTGCTACAGGCCTACCTGGACGCGGTCGCGGACACCGTCGCCCGTACGCCCGAAGGCCCCGAGCGGGCCGGCACGCCGGTCTTCACGGCCCTTCCGGCACAGCACGTACCGCAGCTAGCCCTGCGCGACGCCCCCGCCCCGGTCCCGCTGGCCCAGATCTCGCTGCTCGTGGAGATCGACGAGGACGGGCCGTCCGGTGTCCGCGCGGTGCTGCAGGTGCGCCGCACCGGAGTCGACGAGGCTCTGCTGAGCCCGACACAGCTGTGGGGCGAGGACGGCGATCCGGCGCTCCACCCGGTCCGGGTGCACGCCCAGGTCGCGCTGCACGCCGCCGCCGAGGCGTGGGCGCCGATGAGGGAGTTCCTGAACTTCCCCGGCCTTCCGGCTCTGGACCTGTCCCCCGAGGAGGTGGACGACATCCTCGGCCCGAGCGCGGCCGACCTCGCGGCCGCAGGCTGCGACGTCCTGCTGCCGCGCGACGTGGTCCGGGCACTGACGGTGCGTGCCCAGCTGTCGGCGAAGAGCCCGGGCTCGGCGCTGGCCGGCCGGCTGCTGGGCCAGGAGAAGCTGCTGGAGTTCAGGTGGCGCGTCGCGCTGGGCGGCAGGGAGCTCAGCCAGGCAGAGATGGACCGGCTCGCGGAGGCCCGGCGGCCCTTCGTGCGGCTGCGCGACCAGTGGGTGCGGGTCGACGCCGCGCTGGTCGCCAAGCTCCGCCGGCGACGCATCGGCGACCTGACCGGTATCCAGGGCCTGGCCGCCGCGATCACCGGGACCATCGACGGACCCGACGGCGAGGTGGTCGACCTCGCCCCGGTGAACGGCCGGCTTGCCGCCCTGCGCCAGGCGGTGGCCGGTGCCCGCGAGCGCCCGGCCGCCGTCCCCACGACGCTGAAGGCCACGCTGCGCCCCTACCAGGAGGTGGGCCTGGCGTGGATGCAGCAGCTGACAGCGGTCGGCCTGGGGTGTGCGCTCGCCGACGACATGGGCCTCGGGAAGACACTGCAGGTCATCGCGCTGCACCTCTCCCGGCAGGAGCAGCCGGCCACGGCCGGACCGGCGCTGATCGTCTGCCCCGCCACCCTGCTGGGTTCGTGGGCCTCAGAGCTCGCCCGCTTCGCCCCGCACATCCCGGTCCACCGGGTCCACGGCCCCGAAAACCTCCCCGACGACCTGCCCGCCGACGCGGTCGTCCTGACCACGTACACCACTCTGCACCGCCGCCTGGAGCCGCTGACCGCCCGCCGGTGGTCACTGGCCGTCCTGGACGAGGCCCAGCACGCCAAGAACCCGCACACCTCCATCGCCAAGGCCGTCCGGGCGATCCCGGCGGACGCGAGGGTCGCACTGACGGGAACGCCGGTGGAGAACAAGCTCGCCGACCTCAAGTCGATCCTGGACTACGCCGTCCCCGGCCTGCTCGGCTCCGACTCCGACTTCCGCACCCGCTACGCCCGGCCGATCGAGGCCGAGCGAGACGAGGCGGCCGCGGCCCGGCTCCGGGACCTGACCGGACCGTTCCTCCTGCGCCGTCTCAAGTCCGACCCGGCGATCGCACCGGAACTGCCACCAAAGATCGAGACCGACCGGCGGGTCGACCTGACGACGGAGCAGGCAGCCCTGTACGAGGCCGTCGTCCGCGAGCACTTGGCGCTGATCGCCTCCAGCGAGGGCATCGCACGCAAGGGCCTGGTCTTCAAGCTGCTGACGGCACTGCGGCAGATCTGCCTGCACCCCGCCCTGTACCTCCAGGACGAGGACAACCCGGCCGGCCGCTCCTTCGCCGAACGCTCCGGCAAGGTCGCGCTGCTCGACGAGCTCCTGGACGTGATCATCCCCGAGGGCCAGGCCGTCCTCGTGTTCACCCAGTACGTACGAATGGCCAAGCTGCTGTCCGGGCACCTGGGCGGCACCCGCGGCATCTCCCACGAGCTGCTGCACGGCCAGCTGACAGCCCGCAAGCGCACCAGGATGGTCGACCGGTTCCAGGCCGGCGAGTTCCCGGTGTTCCTGCTGTCGCTGCGCGCCGCCGGGACCGGTCTGACCCTCACCCGGGCCGGGCATGTGGTCCAGCTCGACCAGTGGTACAACCCCGCCGTCATGGATCAGGCCGCCGACCGCGCCTACCGGATCGGCCAGACCCAGACGGTGCAGGTTCACCGGCCGATCGCCGCCGGCACGATGGAGGAGAACGTCATGGAGGTACTTTCCGACAAGCGCTGGCTGGCCAACCTCGTCCTGCCCGGCCAAGAGGCCGGGTTCAGCGAGTTGACCAACCAGCAGCTGGCCGACCTCGTCACTCTGCGCAGGCACCCGTGAACCTCGCCGCCCCCGCCTCCTACCACCGGACCTATCCCCCGGCCACCGCACCTGAGGGCAAGACGGACGCCGACACCGCAACCGGCCTGGCCTGGATCGACGAGCTGACCTCCGACCAGAAGACCCGAAGCCGGATCGCCCGCGCACGCTCCTACGCCCGCAGCATCCGGATCACCGATCTGACCTTCGGTCTCTCCCGGCACCACCCGAACATCACGAACAAGGCCGCAATCGTCAGCTGCTCCCTATCCGAGGACGACGACACGTCGCACTGGCCCTACAGGAGCCTTGCAACCCCCGTCGCGGTGGCCATCCGCACCATGCCGGACACGGCCTGGAGGGAGCTGACCCACATCGCCCGCGCCGTCCCGGCGCGCTGGGCCCAGCTGAACGGCGCCGAGATCACCGAACGGCTGCTCGCCGAAGCCCGGCGCCACGACCTACCACTGCTGCCGACGCCGCACGACCTGCACGTGAACTGCCACTGCGGTTCCCGCGGCGGGCTGTGCAAGCACGCGGTCACCCTGGTTCTCCAGGTGGCCCGGGTGCTGGACACCGATCCACTCGCACTGCTGCTCCTGCGCGGCCGGGCCGCCGCGGACTTCCTGGCCGGCGTCGCAGATCCCGACCACCACAGCCTCACACGGAGCTTCCGGCCCGGTGCCCCTGTCGCGCTGCCCCAGGTGTCGGCCGACGACGCCTACGCCCGGCGCCACCCCTCCGCCCGGCCGCCGCTGCCGTCCCCGCCGGCGCCCGGGACCGCTGGTGCGAAGGTCTCCCTCACCCCGATGCCGGGCATCGACATGGACGCCCTCACCCTGCTGGCGCTGCGCACGACCAAGCGTGCCGGCGCGATGCTCGACGGCCTTCTCGCCGAAGCCGAACCGGTGCACAGGGCTGCGATCAGCCGTCCCCGCTCCGAGTTGGCCGGAGATCCGGCCGCCGAGCAGGCACTGCACCGCCTCTCCGCGCAGGGTACGGTCCGGCGCTGACGGCGAGCTGGTAACTCAGCGGGCAGCGGGAGCGGGGATAGAGTCGGACGTCGACGCCGGGAAGGGGTGCGGGTGGCAGAGGACGTGGACTACGCGGAGCAGAGCCTTCAGGACTTCATCGCCGACCGGCACGGGCAGTTCCTCCCTACGCGTCGCTTCGACAAGTCCGAATCCTGGGAAACCTACCGTCTGCTGGGCATCGAGGTGGCCGGGTTCGCGGGCGACTACGTCAGCGTCACCTGGCCCGACGGTTGGCACAAGGTCCGGGCCGGCAGGTCGGAGTGGGAGTTCGAGCTCCGTGCCGCCGACGGGACCGCGATGGTCGCAGGGACGGTCTTGATCCGCCGGGGCAGAGACTCTGCGGTGGACATGCAGCTGACCGGAGCGGGCAGACGCGCCGTCCGCAGGCGGTACCAGGCGATGCCGGCCTGGCAGCAGCATCTCCTCAAGGCCAAGGGCGGCCCCTGGAAGCCGCGGTACCCGTCGATGCGCAAGGCCAGGCAGTTCTCGGACTTCCAACGCGAGCGCCTGTCCGTCACCGTCTCCAGGCTTCGCGCTCTCGGGTGGCAGATCGGCGAGGAGCTCCCGGCCGGCGTCGAGATCCTGCTAACCGACCAGGCGGCCGGGTGGACGGAGGAGCACCACGCCGGTGACCGGTTCTGGGTGATGCCCAGCGACGGCGGGCCGTCCCTGGCCTACGGCGTCGCCGCCGGTGAGGAGTATCCGTGGTGCCAGTGGGACGCGAAGACGTCGTGGGCAAGCGCCTCCGGTGCTCCGGCCGGCCCCACTGCCATCGCGACCGAGATCGACCAGGTCCTGCGCTCCGGAGTGCCTGCCGGCGTGACGACGTGGCCCGTCCTGGGACACGCTCCTGCCGTCCGTTCTGCCCGCCGACCAGCCCCGCCCTCTGCTGTCGCGGCCATCGAGGAAGAGGTACCCGTCCGGGACTCGGTCACGCTCTGGGACCAGCCGCTGGTTGACCCCCGCCGCGTCAGCTGGGCCCACCGGCGCGCACTTGAGAGCTGTCCCGATCTGCCCTCGCCGTCCGGGAAGCTGCGCCGCTGGAGGGCCGGTTCCCTGTTCACGCCGGCCTCGAAGAGGGGCGCACTGTGGGGGATCGCCCACCGTTTCGAGGGGTTGTACTTCCTGCCGAGGAGCCTTCCCGAGCAGTTCCAGGAGATCCTTCGCCGCGCGCGGGCCGCGGCCCGGGCCATTGAGGACGCGCCTGGCGACATCCGGGACGAGCTTCTGTGGCGTGACCAGCAGCTCTCCACCAGCCGGCTTCTCCTCGGGGAGCGCCTGCTGCTGCTCGCCCGCACGCTGGAGACGGCCGACGAGGATCCTGCGTTCGACGCCGAGTCGGACTGCCACGTGCTCATCGGCATCCTCGAAGCGCGCGCCAGCGAGAGCTTCGACATGGCCCTGCGTCAGGCCGAGGTCGTCGAAGTGATGAGCGCCGAGAACCTCTACCTCGACGGGCGGTTCTACGTCCCGTCCCCCCGGAGCAAGCACGGTGTCTCGCTCCTGCCGACCGTGGAGCACGTCGTCTGCGACTGCGGCCAGAGCCGATGGCTGCTCATCCTGATCGACGGACGTGGGGCGATCGGCTGCGTCTGCGGGCGTCTGCGCTGGGAGGACCGTCTCACCCGCAACAGGATCGAGCATGCGGCTCCCGGCGCGATGACGCCATTTCGGCCTCCCTTCGACCTCGACGCAGTGGCCGCCGAGGTCGGGTTCGGACCCTTTCGTCACAAGTGGTGACCGCCCCAATCGCTCCCTCCCCGGCCACCCACCAGGCCTCCCAGCCCCGGGGCGCACTCAGTCCGGTCGCCGCAGTGGGCTGCGGGAATCGCGTGCGACACGGGTCGGGTGCCCTCTCGCGCGCCGTACGGGGCCGTCGGCGGTCGCCGTCAGGATCCGGGCGTCCGGGGCACCTCGGCGCCGAGGTCCAGGAGCGCCGCGGACGGTACGCCGGCCCGGTAGATGCGCCCCGCATCCCGTTCGGCCTGCACCCGGGCGTCCAGCAGTCCCGCGAAGCGCGTCTTGGTGAGCGTCCGCTGCTGGAAGGCCTCCACGAACCAGACCGCCATCGGCACGCCGAGGTATGCCTGCGCTGATTCGCCCCGCGGCCACATGGGGTCGAGGACAGCCCCGTCCGCCCGCACGCACCACGCATGGCGGCGCAGCCTCCCGGCCGCGAGGACAAAGCCCTCGACGTACCCGCCGCCGACACGGCGGGCCACGCGCAGGGCGTTCGCGAAGCAGTGGGCGGGCGCTCCGCGGCGGGGTGCGCCGGTGGGGGCCAGGGCCTGGGGGTGAACAGCCGGCCCTGGGCGAGCACGATTCGGGCCGCGGCCCCGTCGCCCGGATCGGTCGTGGTGCGGGCGGCCACGATCAGGTCCAGTTCGGCGCAGGTCGGGGTGTGGAGAAGCACGAACCCAGTCTCGGGCGGGGCGCTCCGGTCGGCCACCGTAGCGGGTGGGCTCGACGAGGGAATGGCGGCGAGGGGGACGGGCTGGTGTCGTGCGTGATGCACGGCAATCGGGGAGCCTACGGGTGGGAATCGACGAGGACCGGACTCCCGGTGGCTCCTGGATGTGGCCTGCCGGGCTCACGGACGGGCCGAGCCGGACACTGCTCGCGACCGGTGAGCTGTCGTGGTACGAGGTCGTGCCGGAGTAGGCCGCGCTGCCAGGCAGTGGGGGCGGCACCCTCCGCCCCAATGGCGAGCGCCCGGAAGCCCTGTCGGGCTTCCGGGCGCTGCTGAAGCTGCGCAGCCCCTACTTGCCCGGGCGGCCGAGCTGGTGAACGGTCCAGCCGGCAGCGCGCCACGGGTCGGGGTCGAGGGTGGTGCGGCAGTCGACCAGCAGCGGGGTCGTGGGGTGGCCGACGAGGTCCTGCGGGTTGGCCTGACGGTACTCGGGCCACTCGGTGGCCAGCCCCGTCCGGAAGACGCCGGGCCCCAGGCTCATCACGATCAGGCCGCCGGAGCCGAGCGGCTGGGCGGCCGCGACGGGGATGCCCAATCGGGGGACGCGGCGAACGCCTTCCGGTGGACTGACCGATCCTGACGACGGTGTCGGCCCCCGCGTAGGGCCGCACCGCGGCAGCCGAGCGGAGCGTCTACACGATCGGCGGGCGGCCGGCCCGGGTGAGGCGCAGCGCGGTGTTCCAGGACATGGGGCGGCGTTCGCGCCGAGGTTCTCCGGGAGAGCGAGGGCTTGGACGCCGTCGGGGACGTGGTCGGGCTGGCAGCCGTTGCCGACGACGACCGCGCGCAGGTCGATGTCTGCTGGGCGAGGAGGGAGGCCATCGCCGGCGGGAACCCGGCCGGGCGGTCGTTCATGGTCAGCACGACCGCGTCGACGGTCGCCTTCGGACTGGGGGTCAAAGGAGTCTCCGGGGTCAGGCGGCCTAGGCGTGGCGGTGGAGTTCGGCGGCGGTGCACCCGACGCCGTTGAGCCAGCGCTGTTCGGAAAGGAGGCCATGGCCGTCCGGGACACAGCCGAGGTAGGCGTCCAGACAGTCGGTACCCGGCTCGCGACGAAGGTGTTCAGCAACGTCCTACGCGGTGAACTCCAGAAAGGTCCTGACTTCAGCTGCGCCCGCGTGCTGTCGCAGTTTCGCCCGAAGCTCGGCCAGAGCAGTGCTGCCGCGCGCGGAATTCACGCCACCCATGTGCTCCACGGCCTGGTGGGCCACCGCCACGGCCTGCTCGACGTCATTGAGTTCGAGATACGCCTCGGCAGCCCGGGCCTCGTAGATCGCTGCTCCTCGGGGGAAGGAGTCGCCGTCGTAGTCGTCGTAGATCTCGGCCCTGCCGGCGGTGGCGGCCTGCTGGAAGTGGACCAGGGCGCGGGTGGGGTGGCCCAGGTTGAGCGCGGAGCTACCGAGCAGCTGGTGGATCTCTCCCAGGTTGACCCAGTACATGGACGGCAGGTCCTCGTCGAGGGGGACAGCGCGGCTGTAGGCGTCCAGCGCTGCGTTAGCTTCCCGGTCGGAGGCGCGCAGGTCCCCGGCCTTGGCGTATGCGCGGCAGGCCCGGGCGTGGAGCATGGCGAGCATTCGGGCGGAGCCGGTGGCCTGGCCGTGGGCGTGGGCCGCTGCGACGAGAGATACCGCTGCACGGGGATCGCCGGTCGAGTAGCACTTGATCGCCCAGAAGGCCAAGGTGTTGGCGAGCACCTCCGGAGCGTGGGCGGCGACCGCGTCTTCGGCGGCGTCGGCGAAGTGTTCCTCTGCGCGGTCGGGGTGTCCGCTGTCGTAGGCGGTCCAGCCCGCGGCGCGCTGGGCGTCGGCGGCGGCTGCGAGCAGACGCTGGCCGGTGCTCTCGTTGTAGGTGGTGCTGTTCAGCGCGCTGGCGATCATGTCGAACTCGTTGACGGCAGCGTTGTAGACGTGGCCGGAGCCGAACTTGTCGTCGAGGTGGCGTAGGGCTTCCAGGCGCTCTTCATGGAGGGTGGCGACGCTGTCGCCGACCCGGCGGCCGGCACCAGTGCGGGTGGGGGTGGGGGTGGGGGTGGGGGTGAGGGGAGCCAGGGCGATGGCCATGCCGCTGGCCGCGGTTGTGATCATGAACCGACGACGTTCCACGGTTTCACCGGCCTTTCGGGCCTTCAGCGCGGTCGGGGTCGCGCGGTGCTGTGCGAGTAGGACATCGGGGACGGCCCGTTCCAGCCAGGCAGGCCAGCCGAGCTCCAGGACATCTCGTTGGGGAACGCTGAGGAGATGGGCGAGTGCGAGTTGTGCCTCCCGGTCGGGCGTGGTGCCGTTCTTCCACCGATGTAGCTTCTGCTTGTTGGTGGCGAAGTTGCCGAACCCCAGGTGCTGGTGCCGGTCCCCAACCCGTTTCAGGAACGCTTCCGCCTTCCCTCCGTGGTGTCTGACGAGGTACTCCAGCAGGGCCCCGACATCGCTCAACGGTGCACTCACCTCCGTTGCCGGATCGACGGTCCCAGTGTCCCTGCGTGAAGCTGTTTCCGGGAGAGGGCGGCCAAGGTGGATGACCGCTGGATGACCGGGAGGCCACCCGAGATGACGCTGGCGCCCTTCCTGTGACCTCCCGTCAGGAGTCTCCTAGAACGGCCGGGACGCTCAGTCCAGGTCGGAACCGCAGGTCTCGGACCGCGGTCGCTCGGTCGGCGAATCGGTTTGACGCACGTTCGGGTCGTTCACGTCGTCAGGGGGAAGAGTGGCGTCATCACGGGCAGATCAGCCCGAACTCGGGTTGTCGCGAGCGGGGACGTTGAGGCAGGCCGATGATTTCGTCGGCGAAATCCACGAGCATGGCCAGTCTGCGGTCTCGATCGTCGTGTCCCCGTCCGCGTGCTGGGGAGCAACGGTGGAAGGGTGCGAGCGTGGCCTGCTCGCACGGACGGTCTTCGCGGTTGTCCTGGCGATCGCCACCGGCAGCAAGGATGTGCGGCTGGCCTGCGGTAGCGAGGAGGCCGGAGAGCAGCTGCAGGTCGAGGAGCTCCAGGTAGTGCCGCATGTCTCGCTGCGGGAGCTCTCCCACCGCTGGGTGAGCGCTCTGCCGGCCGGGACCGGCTCGTTGGGGGCGCTGCGGCGGCTGGTCGGTGTGGGCGGAGCGCCGGCGTTCCACTTCGCCGGAGACGGGCAGGCACCCCTTGACCTCCTGTCCCCTCTGAGCTGCGTGTTCCGTACGGTCCCGGAGGGCCTGGAGTGGACGGTCACCGCACGGAATGGATCCGCGGACCCGGGCCTGCTTCACGCACTCGCCGACCAGGTCGCAACGATTCTGCGAGCGCTGGCCGACAACCCGGACGTGACGGTGGAGCAGGTCGCCGGGACGGTGCGGTCGCTGGCGTTCGAGATCCGAGTCCTTGGCGCCACGGGCACGGCCGCGGAGGCCCTGCACGCCTGGGGGAAGGCCATCGGCCTGCCCGTGTCCGCGCGCCGTGTCGAACCCGGGGACGCGGTCCTGCCTGCCACGGCGGACGGTGGGCTTCAGCCGGCCGGCTGGGGCGCGAACCTCGCCGTCGTCGGCCGGGCCCTGGGCACTCTGCCGCAGCCGCACCCTGCCCGTGCAGAGCACGAGATCCCCTCGGCGGGTTGGGGCGCGCTGCCGGACGGGCGCGCGATCGCGGAGATGCACCCGAATGAAAGCCGCGAGCTCTACGACGAGATCGTGGTCCGGAACCAGTACCTACGGCATGGCCTTCAGGTCTGCGACGGCGACGTGGTGGTCGACGTCGGCGCCAACGTCGGCGTGTTCGCACTGTTCGCCGCCGCGCAGGCGGCCGGGGTCACGGTGCACGCCTTCGAGCCGGTCCCCGCCGTGGCCAAGGCGCTGGAGGCGAACATGAGCCTCTACAAGGTCAGCGGCACGGTGACCCGGGCC
Organism: Kitasatospora sp. NPDC003701; assembly: GCF_053587085.1. NCBI lineage: Bacteria > Bacillati > Actinomycetota > Actinomycetes > Kitasatosporales > Streptomycetaceae > Kitasatospora > Kitasatospora sp. NPDC003701. The sequence continues at coordinate 93,240 of NZ_JBSFNM010000023.1, read as the reverse complement.
GCCGCCGGCGCGAGCGCCGGCGTCCGCACGCTCACGTTCTACCCGCAGTCGTCCCTCCAGTCCGGCTTCTACACCGATGCCGACCGTGACCGGCACATCGTGCGCGAGTACGCCCGCCACCAGGCCGAGGCCCTTCCCGGACTTCCGGCCGAGCTGCGGGCGGCTGCCGCCGAGGTCCTCGAACCGGCGGCCCTCGCGCGCACGGCTGACCGGCAGGAGCTGGCGGTGCCGGTGATCCGCCTGTCGGACTGGATCCGCGACAACGCCGTGGGCCGCATCCACCTGCTGAAGGTCGACGCCGAACGGGCGGAGGAGGACGTCCTCGCCGGGATCGATGACGAGCACTGGACCTTCATTGACCAGGTCGTCGTCGAAGTCCATGACCTCGACGGACGGGTGGAACGGCTCCGGGCCCTGCTCCAGGGCCGGGGCTTCGAGACGGTCGTCGACCAGGACGCGCTGTTCACCGGGTCCGAGATCTACATGCTGTACGGCCTGCGGCCCGGCGGTTCGCGCCCTGAGGCCCCCTGGCTGGGCCGCCAGATCGAGGCTGCCGAGCGCTGGGCCGCCACGTCGGACCTTCCGCTGTACGTGACCGTTGCGCCCGGAGCGAGCGCCGCCGAGTCGCGGCAGGCCCGCCGGGCCGTCGAGGCACGCGGCCTCGCCTGGGTAGAACCGCCACCCTCCTGCGCTCCGGCCGGCACCGGTGCCGAGGCATCGGAGGCGGTGCTGCCGTGGGCGGAGGCGGTGCTGCGGCGGACGACCGCCGCGCAGCGGCCGGTGACCAAGGCCGTGGTCGTGGACGGCGACAACACCTTATGGGGCGGGGTGTGCGGCGAGATCGGGCCCGAGAACGTGGACGCCGGCGGCCCCTACCGGCAGGTGCAGGAGGCGCTGCGGGAGCAGTTGGCGGCCGGGCGGGTGCTGTGCCTGTGCTCGCGCAACAACATGGCCGACGTGGAGGCGGTGTTCGCGGCTCACCCGGACATGCCGCTGGGCCTTGGGGACTTCGGGCCGGTGCGCGTGGGCTGGGGCCCGAAGTCGACCGCCATCGGTGAGATCGCCGACGAGCTCGGCTTCGCGGTGGAGTCGCTGGTCTTCGTCGACGACAGCACCGCCGAGCGCGCCGAGGTGGCCATCGCGCACCCGGGAATCACGGTCGTCAACCTGCCGGCGGACCCGCGGGAGTTCCCCGCCGCCCTGCGCGGGACGTGGCAGCTCGCGCTAGAGGGGACCGTGACCGCGGAGGACCGTGCGAGGACGGGCCTGCTCGCGGCGGAGGCCCGGCGCCGCCGGGCCGCAGCGCAGACGGCGACAACGGCCGAGTACCTGGACCAGCTGGACCTCCGCGTGGAGGTGTCCCCCGCGACGGAGGACGAGGTGGAGCGGATCGCACAGCTCGCGGCCCGCACCACCCAGTTCAACCTGGCGCTGCACAGCCACACGCCCGGAACGGTCCGTCAGGTGCTCGCCGGCACCGGGGTGGCGCTCTCGGTCCGGGTACGCGACCGCTTCGGCGACTACGGGCTCGTCGGCTTCGTCTCGGCGGAGGCCGACGGGCGTGTGCTGCGGGTAAGGGACTTCTTCGTCAGCTGCCGCGCGCTGGGCCGCAACGTCGAGTGGTGCATCCTGCGAGAGCTGGCCGAGCGGGCCACCGCCCTCGGCCTGGACGGCATCGCGCTCACCGGCACGCCAGGGCCGCGCAACCGGCCGGCGCTGGAGTTCGCCGACGCGGCCCGGACCAGGTTCAGCCTCGCCGATGCCCCAGACCTGGTGGATGCGTCGGCCGCCGCAGCCCTGGAGTGGCGGCTCCTCACCGCACCGCAGACCACCTCGGCCCCGGCCGCTGGGGCGCCGTCGCAGGTGCGGTGGCCTGTCTCGCAGCAGGCCGCCGCGCTGGCTGCGGACGCCTACCGGCGCCCCGGCGAGACGGTGTCCACCACTCCCTACGTCCCGCCGCAGACCGAGACGGAGCGCCGGATCGCCGAGGTGTGGGAGCAGACGCTCAAGGCCGCGCCGATCGGCGTCCACGACGACCTGTTCACGCTGGGCGGCGACTCGCTGACCGCCGCGGTGATCTGCGCGCGCCTTCGCCGCCACGGTGTGGACCTGGCGGTCCACGAGCTTCTGGCGCAGCCGACCGTCCGCGGGGCGGCCCGGCAAGCGGGCGCCGGACAGCGGCCGGCGATCGAGCTGCCAGCGGACAAGGAGTTCGGGCCGGCGTCGCTCGGGCAGCAGCGCATCTGGGCGGCGGAGGCGATCGGGGACCGCGGAAACGCCCAGGTCATCCCCCTGGCATACCGGATCGCCGGCCCGCTCGATCTGGGCCGGCTGCGTTCGGCGCTGGCGGCGGTCGTCGCCCGACACCCGGCCCTGCGCACCGTGCTGGTCGACGACGGCGGGACGCTGGTGCAGCAGCGGCTGACCGCCCAGGAGGTCGACGTCGAGGTCAGCGACCTGTCGAGCATGCCGGAGCCCGACCGCGCCGACCGGACGGACCTGCTGTCCCGCCGGTTCTTCCAGACACCGTTCGACGTCGGCCGGGACCTGATGCTGCGTGCGGCCCTCCTGCGGCTGGCCCCCAACGACCATGTGCTGCTGCTGACGCTGCACCACAGCGCTGCCGACGGCTGGTCCGTCGACATCCTCCAACGGGACCTGGGCGCCGCGTACGCCAACCCGCAGCCCCTGGCCAGCACTCCGGACGGCGCCACGTTCGCCCAGTACAGCGCCGCGGCGGCCCGGCGGCGCGAGAGCGGCGTGCTCGACCAGGGCTGGGCCGCCGTCCGCGCCGCGCTCGACCGGACGGCAGCCCGGCCCTGGATCACCCCCGCCGGTCTGCCCGTCGAGCCGCGCCACCTGCGCTTCGCACTGGACGCCGACCTGGTGGCCTCGGTACGGGCGGCGGCGCGCAGCCGCTCCACCACCCCGGTCGCGATCCACCTCGCGGCCTGGCAGCTCCTGCTCGCCGCCACGGCCGGCAGCGACGCGCTGGTGACGGGCTGCCCGGTCGCGGGCCGCACGGAGGAAGCGTTCACCGACACGGTCGGCTTCTTCGCCAACCTCGTCCCCGTCCCGGCACGCATCGACTGGTCCGCCACCGCTCGCGGACACCTCGACACAGCGGTGACCGCCGCGATCGAGGCGCTGAGCCACGCCGAGGTGCCCTACGGGATGGTCGCCGACGGCGCCGGCGCGGTGTTCGACACGCTCTTCACCCTCCAGCCGCCCGCCACACACCCGCTGCGCCTGACCGGCTGCACCGTCGCGTGGAGCGAGCCGGCGCTGTGGCCGGTGCCGTACCCGCTGATGCTCGACGTCCAGGAGCACGCCGACGGCGCGAGCGCACTGCTGCGCTTCGACGCTCACGCCCACCACCCCGTGGATCCGCCGTGGCTGGCCGAGGCGTACCCGCTCGTCCTGGCCGCGCTCTGCACCCTGCCCGAACTGCCCCTGCACCGGCTGCGCGACCTCCTGCGGCCCGGCGCCGCCACCGTGCACGACCTGGTCCGCAACCGACTGGCCAACCTGCGAGAGGACGGCGAACCCCGGTGACCACCACGAGCCCCCAACCCGCCGACAGCGACACCGTGTGGCAGCTCAACGCCGCCGCCGACGGCCCGGCCCATCCGACAACTGCGCCACAGCACCGCCACCTGGCCGCCCACCCCGCCGCTGCGTTCACCGCCCCGCTCCTCGAACTGCGCCTGACCGGGCCGCTGGACACCGACCGGCTCCGCGCGGCCGCCGAGCCCACCGTGCGCGAGCACCCCGCGCTGCGCCGCCGCCTCCCCTTCACCGCCGGCGGCGACGGGGAGCAGCCGCTGGTCCGGCTCGCCCGCCTCGCAGACGGCAGCCACACCCTCACCCTGAGCCCGGCGCTCGGCTCGGTGGACACCACCGGGCTGCTGCGCACCGCCGCCGCTGTGGCCGCCGGATACCGGACCGGGACGGTGGCAGGGGCGAGCGGCCCGGATCCGCAGACGGTCGACGCGTTCCTTGCCGGCCTGCTCACCGACCCTGGTGCCGCTGGCGGCCGCGAGCACTGGCAGGCCCGTCGGCTGGAGGCGGGGGCCGAGGAGCTGGCCCGCGCCCTGGTGATGCGCACCGCCGCACCCGGCGCCCGGCTGCACCTGCCCGTGCCGCTGGGCGACGCGGCCGGCACCCGGATCATTCGTCTCGCCCGGGACCTCCAGGTCGGTGTGGACGCCGTCGTGGTGACGGCGTGGCGGCTCCTGCTGGAGCGGGTCGCCCCCGGCGAGGACGGGGCGATGGGCCTGTTCATCCCTGGGCCGGTGGAGCAGTTGCCAGACATGATCGGCCTGCTGGGCCGCTGCGTCCCCGTGCCGGTGCGTCCGGACGACGCGGGTTCGCTCGTCGACACCGTCCGCGCCTGCCACCGCGAGATCGTGCTCGCCGCCCGGCTCGGTGACTTCTTCACCCACCCGCAGCCCGGCGGCGAGTACACGGTCGGCGTCCAGCACGTGGAGGCGCCCAGGCTCGACTTCGGTCCGGGCTTGGACGCCAGCGTCGAGACGCTGCGGGCCGCGACCGACCGCCTCCGCCTCGATCTGCACTCCCTGCACACCGACGGCCGGCTCCATCTCGCCCTCGACGTGGACGGCGCAGCCGTTGCCGAAGAGAGCGCCCGGTGCCTGGCGAACTGGCTGGCCGCCCTGTGTACAGGTCTGCCGGACCTGCTCGACGCCCCGGCCACGGCGGCAGTCGGGCGGATCCTGGACCCGCTCACCTCCAGCAGCCGACTTCGCGGCGCCGACCGGCCCGGCGCCGACACCAAGGTACCCGCCACCCTGGTGGAGGCGTTCGACGCCCAGGCCACGTGTACCCCGCTCGCCTGCGCCGCCCGCGACGACGACCAGGAGGTCACCTACCGCGACCTGCACGCCGCGAGCGCCGCGCTCGGCCGGACGCTGGCCGAACGGGGCGTGGCCGCCGGGGACCGGGTGGCCGTGCGCATGAACCGCCGGGTGCCGCTGCTGGCCGTGCTGCTGGCTGTCGCCCGCTGCGGCGCCGCGTTCGTGCCGATCGACCCGACCCTCCCTGGCGGCCGGGTGGCCGACCTGCTCGCCGATGCCGACCCGCGCCTGATCGTCACGGACCAGCACCGCCCCGACCTCCCGCCGGGCAGCACGCCCGTGCTGCGCATCGACACGCTGCCGCCCTGCTCCCCCGCGGCCGGACCCGAGCCGGTCGCGGCCGGGCCGGAGACGGACGTGTACGTCATCTACACCTCCGGCTCGACCGGCCGTCCCAAGGGCGTGCCGATCACCCACGCCGCGCTGATGAACTACCTCGGCTGGGCCTCGCGCCACTACGGCACGGCGGACGGCAGCGGCACCCTGGTCCACTCGTCGATCAGCGTCGACATGACCGTCACCAGCCTGTTCCTGCCGCTGCTGACCGGGCAGGCCGTCACCCTGCTGCCCTGCGACGAGCCCAAGGACCTGGCCGACGCCCTCTCCCGGGCCCGCGACCTGAGCCCGCTGAAGGTCACCCCCGGAGGCCTGCGCCTGCTCACCACCTACCTGACCGGCGACCAGATCACCCGGGCCACCCGGCACCTGGTCGTCGGCGGCGAGCAGCTGACCGCCGCCACCCTGAACCTCCTGGACGCGCCCGGCCTGCTCGTCACCAACGAGTACGGGCCCACTGAAGCCACCGTCGGCTGCTGCGCCCACACCTTCCGCCTGGGCGAGCACCCGGCGGACGGCCCGGTACCCATCGGCACGCCGATCCAGGACGCGACGATCGAGCTGCGCACGCCGGACGGCCGACTCGCTCTGCCCGGCACCGCCGGGGAACTCGTCGTCACCGGGCCCGGCGTCGCGGCCGGCTACTTGGGCTTGCCCGCCGAGAGCGCGGCCCGCTTCACCACCGACCCGCACACCGGCACCCGCTCCTACCGGACCGGTGACCTCGCCGTCCTCGGCCCCGGCGGGCACCTGGTGATGCTCGGCCGCGGCGACGACCAGCTCAAGATCCACGGCTACCGCGTCGAACCCGGCGAGATCGAAGCCGTCCTGACCGGCCACCCCGGCATCGCCGCGGCCGCCGTCGTCACCAGCGGCACCAGCGGCACGCCGGTGCTCGCCGCGTTCCTCGTCCCCGCCCCCGGCGCCGATCCGGCCGCCCTGCCCCAGGCTGCAGCTGCGCTCGCGGCCGACCGGCTGCCGTTCTACGCCTGCCCCGACCGGCACGAGGTCCTCGACCAGCTGCCACTTCGTGGCAACGGGAAGGTCGACCGCCGGGCCCTGGCCGCCCGCCCCACGCCCGCCGTGGAGGAGCAGGCGCTGGACGCGGCCGACCCGCAGCTCGCCGTGGTCGCCGTGCTGTGGAGCGAGGTCCTCTCCGCACCGCCGAGCAGCTCAGACGCCAGTTTCTTCGCCGAGGGCGGCGACTCCATCAAAGCAGTCCTACTGGCCGGCCGGGCGCAGCGGGCGGGTCTGGAGCTGACGGTGCACGACATCCTTCAGCGGCGGACGCTGCGCCGGATCGCGGCCGCCGCGCGTCCGGCCGGCGCGCGGGACGGGGTGGAGCCTGGGCCTGTGCCGTTGACGCCGCACCAGGCCGGGTTCCTCGCGCGCGCTGTCGTCCGGCCCGAGCGGTGGACGGTGCGGTGGAGCGCCGAGGCTCCCGCCCCGGTCGACGCCGGGCGCTTGGAGCGGGCGCTCGCCGTGACCGTCGCCGGGCATGAGGCGCTGTGGACGTCGTTCACCAACGTCGGCGGCCGGTGGGCGGCCCGGCTGGGCGAGCCCGGCCCGGTGCCGGTGCGCGTCCTCGACCTGGACGGCGTCCCGGCCGCTGGGCGGGAGCGGGCCGTCGCCGGTGCCCTGGAGGAGGTGGAGGACCGGATCGACCTCGCCGGACCGTTGGTGGGCCTGTGCCTTGTCCGTGCCAGCGGCCGGGCGGACCGGGTGGTGTGGGCCGTCCACCACCTGGTCGCCGACGTCGTCTCCCTGCAAAGCCTCAACGATGAGCTGTGGCACGCCTACGCGAGCCCGGACGGGTCGGCGCAGCGGCGCGGGGACGGGTACGCGGCGTGGCTGCGGGACCAGGGCGGCCGGCCCGCCACATCCTTCCCCAGCTGGCCCGGGTCCGGCGATCCGGCCTGGTGTCGGACCGCCGCCTCGCGGCTGGGCGCGGACGCCCGCCGGGACCTGGACGATGCGCAGCAGGCCGCGCCGCGCTGGGCTCTGGCCGTGCTGGGGGCCGCTGTGCTGGGTGCGCTTGCCGAGGTGCGCCCGGATCTCCCGGTCGCGCTGTGCGCCGAGCTCCACGGCCGCGACCGGCCCGGGCTCGACCTGGCGGCCGCCGTGGGCTGGCTCACCGATTTCCGGCCGCTGCGGGCCGAGCAGCACCTGCTGGCCGATCCGGCGGCGCTGGCCGCCGCCCTCTACCACCGGATCGAGGAACCCCACGACTGGGCCGGGGCCCTGCCGCCGGTGGCACTGAACTACCTGGGCGACCTCCCTGCTGGCCGCAGCCCCGACCTTCCGGACGCCGGCGTGAGCCCGCTGTTCGGCCTGGAAGCCGTCGTGTGGACCGGGCCGGCCGCGGTCGAGGTCAGGTGGCGCTTCGACGAGGCGTTCATCCCGGCCGCCACCGTCATACGGCTCGCCGACGCCTTCGCCCGCCGCGCGGCCACCACGCTCACCAGCCGCCCGCAGACCACCGCCGGGCCGGCCGGGCTCTCGGCCGCCGACCTGAGCCGGATCACCGCCACGTTCGAGGGATGACGATCATGACCGACCGCACGATCGCCGCAGTCCACCCCGCCACCCCCGCACAGCAAGGCTTCCTCCTCGGCACGCTCGCTGCCGCCCCCGACGACACCCTGTTCGTCGAGCAGGCCGTCCTCCCCCTGGCCGGGCCGCTGGAGGCGCCCCGCCTGGAGCGCGCCGTGGCCGGCATGATCGCCGACCACGAGATCCTGCGGACCGGCCTCGCCTGGAACCTGGCCGCCGACCCGCAGCAAGTCGTCCTCACCCGCGGCGAGATCACGATCGGCGTCGTGGACAGCCGCGGCCACGACACCGCCCGCCAGCAGGCCGACCTGGAAGAACTGCTGCGCGCCGAGCGGGCCCACCCGTTCGACCTGACGCGGCCGCCGCTGCTGCGCCTGGCCATCCAGCACCTCGACGGTGAGCGGCACCACCTGGTGTGGACCCACCACCACGGCGTGCTGGACGGCTGGTCGCACCTCGCCCTCGTCAACGAACTCCTGCAGCGCTACGCAGGCCACGATGTCCCGGCCGGGCGGGCGGGGTTCGGCGCATACGCGCGATGGCTCTCCGCCCAGGACCGCACCCGGCAGCAGGCGTACTGGACCGGGCACCTGGCCGACTACCAAGTGCTGCCCGCAGCCGCCGAGCACCCGCTCGCCCCCGGCCAGGAGCGGTACGGGGAGCACCGGCTCGATCTGGACGCGGCCACGGCCGAGGCGGTGGAAGGCTTCGCCCGCGCGCACGGCACCACGGCGGCGGCCGTGCTGATCGCCTGCTGGGGCCTGGTCGCCGCCCGGCAGCGCGGCCGCGACGACGTCGCCATCGGGGTCACCGTCTCCGGGCGCACCAGCGCCTTCCCCGGCGTCGCCGACGTGGTCGGGCCCGTCGCGACGACCGTGCCGATCCGGCTGCCCGGCCAGGCGGGGGACGCCGCGGGCTGGGTGAGCGGCATCCAGGACCTTCTCGCCGAGGCGGAGGGGAACAGCGCCTGCTCCACCGCGGACCTGTACGCCTGGGCCGGGCTCGCGCCGGGCGGGGAGCTCTACGACAGCGTGGTGTCGATCGCCAACTACCCGCACACCGGAGACAGCGGCTCCGGGACCGGCCTGGTGCTGGAGACGGCCGGGATCCGGTCCGAGGGCGGGCGTACCCGCCACCTGCTCGCCCTGGTCGTCGAGACCTTCGACGGGCTGCGGCTGCGCCTGGTCAACGACCGAGCCCGCGTCGGAGACGACGACGCCCGCGCCGCGCTGGACGCCCTGCACGCGGTGCTGCGCCGACTCGACGGCGGGGCGCCGGCCGTGGTCACCGACCTGGTCACGGCCGCCCGCGGCCTTGTCCCCTTCCAGCCCCGCCCGCCCGCACCGGCGGACCACCCGGTGTCCGGCCGGGCCGCCGACGACGGCGACCCGCTGGTGCGGGTGCTGGCCGACACCTTCGCCGACGTCCTCGGCCAGCCGGCCGGTGCCAACGACAACTTCCTCGCGGCGGGCGGACACTCACTGCTGGCGCTGCGGCTCACGACCCGGCTGCGGGCCGCCCTCGGCGTCGACCTCACCCTCGGCGACCTCCTCACCGCCGGTACCCCCAGGGCGCTGGCCGCCCGGGTACGCCACCTCCTCACCGCCGACACCGCCGCGCCCGACCCGCTGCCCCCGCTCACCCCCGCACCCGCCAACGCCGGGAAGCCGTTCGCGCTGACGGGCATCCAGCAGGCCTACTGGACCGGGCGCAGCGCGGACTTCGACCTCGGCGGCGTCGACTCCCACCTCTACACCGAGGCCGACCTGCCCGAGGTCGACCTGGAGCGCCTGGCCGCTGTGTGGCGGGCCCTGATCGACCGGCACCCGATGCTGCGCGCCGTCACCACCCCCGACGGCCGCCAGCAGATCCTGACCGACGTCCCGCCGTACCGGATCCGCACTGCGGACCTGCGTACCGACGCCGACCCCGCGGCACAGCTCACCCGGATACGCGAGCGCCTGGCCCACGCCCGCCGCGACACCGGCACCTGGCCGCTGTTCACCATCGAGGCGGCCCTGCTGCCCGACGGGGCCACCCGTCTGTTCCTCAGCCTCGACCTGCTCATCGGCGACGCGCTGAGCTGGCAGATCCTCTACCGCGAGGCCCGCACCCTCTACGAGGACCCGGGCGCCGAACTGCCCGCGCTCGATGTGACCTTCGCCGACTACGTGGCCCACCTGCCCGCCCTGGCCACCGGCCCGCGATACGAGCGCGACCGAGCCTACTGGCGGGCGAAGCTTCCGGCCCTGCCCGCGCCGCCCGCGCTGCCGTTCCTGCCCGAGCCCGCGGACACCGCCAGCGGGCCGAGGTTCTCCCGGCTGCAGCTGCGCCTGCCCGCCGACGACCTCGCCGCGCTGCGCCGCCTTGCCGCCACGCACGGCGCGACCCTGTCCGCGCTGCTGATGGCCGTCTTCGCCGAGACGCTCGGCCGGTTCACCAACAGCCGCGCCTTCCTGCTCAACACCACCATCTACAACCGGCCCGACGTTCACCCGCAGATCAACCGGATCGTCGGCGACTTCACCTCCACTGTCCTGACCGGCATCGACTTGGGCGCGCCGACGTTCGCCCAGCGGCTGCGCGCGCTGCAGCGCCAGCTGTGGGCCGACCTCGACCATGCCCGCTACAGCGGAGTCGAGGTCCTGCGGGACCTGCGGGAGGCCCGCGACCGTACCGCGGCTGCCGCGCCCGTCGTGTTCACCAGCACCCTCGACCTGGAGGTGCCCGGCGCCGAGCCGGCCACCCCGTTCCCCGGCACCATCGGCTTCGGGATCGGCCAGACTCCGCAGGTCCTGGTCGACTACCAGACCTACCAGGTGGCCGGCGACCTGGTGATCAACTTCGACACCGTCGACGGCCGTCTGCCCGACGGTCTGGTCCAGGCGATGCTCGACGACCACGCCGCCCAGCTGCGCACCCTGATCGACGACCCCGCCGCCCCCGAGCGCCCCCGCCTCACCGCCGCTGCCCCGGCGCCCGAGCTCGCCGCGCCGCTCGGCGGCGACCGGCTCCTGCACGAGCCGTTCTTCGAACAGGCCAGGCGACACCCGCGGCGCACCGCGCTTGTCTGCGACGGCGAGCGCACCACCTACGGCGAACTCGCCGCCGCGGCCCAGCAGATCGCGGACCGGATCACCGCCGCCGAGTCTGCCAGCGAACTCGTCGCCGTGCTGTGCCGGCCCGGCCGCGAACAGGCCGCCGCCACTCTCGGTGTCCTGCTCGCCGGATACGCCTACGTGCCCCTGGACCCCGCCTGGCCCGCCGAGCGCCTCCATGACCTCCTGGACGCCACCGGCGCCGCGGTCGTCGTGAGCGAGCAGGAGACGTCGGCCCGCACCCGCCTGCCCGCCGGCCTGACCGTCCTCCTCACCGACGACCCCACCACCGCCAGCTACACGGCGGCAGGCCGGGCGCAGCGGGGTCGCACGCCGGATGACCTCGCGTACGTGATCTACACCTCGGGGTCCACCGGCCGTCCCAAGGGCGTCATGATCTCCCACCGGGGCGCGCTCAACACGATTCTCGACGTCAACGAGCGGTTCGGCATCGGGGCGACGGATGCGGTGCTGGCGGTGTCCCCGGCCACGTTCGACCTCGGCGTCTGGGACCTGTTCGGCACCCTCGCGGCCGGCGCCACCGTGGTGGTGCCCACCCGCGACCAGCGCCGGGACCCCGCCGCCTGGACGGCACTGGCCCGCGCCGAGCACGTCACCGTGTGGAACAGCGTGCCGGTGCTGATGGACCTGTTCCTGGACGCCCTGCCCGCCGGTGACGCGGTGCTGGAGGGCCTGCGGGTGTGCCTGCTCAGCGGCGACTGGATCCCCCTGGACCTGCCCGGGCGGCTGCGCGAGCGCGCACCGAAGTGCCGGATCGTCAGCCTCGGCGGCGCCACCGAGGGCTCGATCTGGTCGGTCCTCCACGAGATCGGCGACGTCGACCCGGCCTGGCCGAGCATCCCGTACGGCACCGCGATGACCGGGCAGAGCGTCCAGGTCCTCGACGACCGGCTGCTGCCGTGCCCGGTGCACGTCCCCGGCCAGCTGTACATCGGCGGCCACGGCACGGCGCTGGGCTACTGGCGGGCCCCTGAGCTGACCGGGGCCGCGTTCGTCTTCGACGGCCGCACCGGCCGCAGGCTGTACCGCACCGGCGACTGGGGCCGGCTGCGCCCCGACGGCACCCTGGAGTTCCTCGGCCGCCGCGACGCCCAGGTCAAGATCCGCGGCTACCGCGTCGAGCTGCACGAGGTCGAGACGGCGCTGCGCGCGGTTCCCGGCGTCGAGCAGGCCGCCGTCGTCGCCACCGGGGAGCGCACCGACCGGCGCCTGGCCGCCTTCGCCGTCACCGCCCGGCCCCTGGACGCGGTGCGCGCCGACCTCGCCCGCCGCCTGCCCGCCCACATGCTCCCGGCCTCTCTCACGGTCCTGCCTGACCTACCGCTGAGCGCCACCAGCAAGGTCGACCGCGGCGCGCTGGAGCGCCTCGCCGCCGACCTCGACCACCGGGCACCACAGCTCGCCACCGGGCCGGCCCGCCACGACACCGCCCTGGAGAACGAGGTGCGGGCGGCGCTGGCCGCGATCGTGCCGGGCCGGCCCGGGCTGGACGATGACCTCCTCGCCTTCGGGATTACCTCCGTCGATGTGATCCGTCTCGCCAACACCGTCGAGCAGCACGCTGGCCGGCGCCCGGACCTGAAGGACTTCTACGCCGCCCCGACCCTGCGAACCCTCCTCCAGCAGGTCGATGAGCCCACCGATACCCCGGTGCCTGCCGCGCCGGGCGTGTGGTCCGGCTGGCCGCAGCTGACCGACCCCGCCGAACGGGCCGCCTTCCGTGCCGCCCGGCCCGCCCACGGCCCGGCCCCCGCCACCCGCACCCTGCCCAACCGGGCGCCCGGCAACCTCGACGTCCGGGCGCGGCGCCGAACCCCGTACGCCTTCGACCCCCGCCCGGTCACCCTGGACGCGCTCGCCGACCTGCTCGACAGCCTGCGCCGCACCGAGGCCGGTGGCCGGCCCGCCTTCCTCTACCCCTCGGCCGGCGGCCTGTACGGGGTCCAGGTCCACCTCCACGTACGGCCCGGACGCGTCCAGGGCCTGCCCGGCGGGCTGTACCAGTACCACCCCGACGCGCACGACCTCACCCCGCATGCCCCGGACGTCGACCTCGACCCCGGCATCCACCTCGGCCCGGCCAACCGGCCCCTCGCGGGCACCGCGGCGTTCAGCATCTTCCTGGCGACCGACCCCGCCGACTCCGCCCCGCTGTACGGGCCCGACGCCGAGCCCCTCGCCCTGCTGAACGCCGGCTACATCGGCCAACTGCTGTGCACCGCCGCCATCGATGCGGGCCTCGCTCTGGCCCCGGTGCACGGCCTCGCCTTCGACCGGATCCGCTGGCTGCTGCCCGGCGGCGAACGCCTCGTCCTGCTGCACACCCTCCTCGGAGGTATCCCCGACCACCCCGCCACCGGAGGAGAGCCCGCATGACCACCACCGCCACCGAGCTCCCGGCCGTCGTCACCGACATCGCGCCGCTCTCGCCCGGCCAGGAGCGCCTGTTCGACGCCGAGTTCGTCCTGCCCGACGGCTCCTGGCCCGCCCCCGGCACGCCGACCCGGCTGCGCCCGATCGACACCGCCGCCATCTGTATCGACGGCCCCCTGGACACCGCCGCACTCAGCCGCGCCGTCACCGCGCTGGTCGCCCGGCAGTCCGCGCTGCGCACCACCTTCCGCCGCCGTCCCGACGGCACCCCCGTCCAGTTCGTCACCGACCGCACCCCCGGCCCGATGAGCTGCCAGACGCTCCACCTCGGCGCCGGCCAGGACCTGCCCACGGCGGAGGAACTCTTGCGCCACGCCCCGGCCCGCCTGGTCGACCCCCGCCACGACCCGCTCTTCCGCGCCCGCCTGCTGCGCCTGGACCAGGAGCGGCACGTCCTGCTGCTGCAGATCCACCACGCCGTCAGCGACGGCTGGTCCATCGGCGTCCTCTACAGCGACCTGTCCGAGCTCTACAACGCCGCCCACGCCGGGCGGGACGCGGACCTGCCTGCGATCACCCGCAGCTTCGCCGCCCACAGCCGACAGATGCGCGCCGAGCGCGGCGGCCCCGAGGAGCAACGCCAGCTCGCCTACTGGCGACGCCGACTCGCCCCGCCGCTGCCCGGCCGCCCGACCGAGCCGCAAGCCGACGGCTTGAGCCCAGTGGACGTCGCGCCGGTCCTCGTGCCGGCCGACCTCGTCCGGGGCCTGCGCGCGGCCGCGGCCACCAGCGTGCGGCGCGGCGGCGTGGCCGGGCCGTTCCTCGCCGCGCTCGCCGTGGTCCTGCACCGCCACGGCGGCGAGCGGGACGTACGGATCGGCATGATGATCTCCAACCGGGCCCGGCCCGGAGCCGAGCACCTGATCGGCTACTTCGTGAACACCGCCGTGATCCGGCTGCACGTCCACCCGCAGATGACCGCCGGGGACCTGGTGGCGGCGGCGAACACCGCCGTCACCGAGGCCATCGAGCACCAGGCCCTGCCCATCCAGGACCTCTACCAGGACCTGCGCGACACCGACGCCCTCGGGCAGGGCCCGCTGTACCGGGTGACGCTCGCGCTCAACTCGATGCGCACCAGGTCGCTGACCCTGGACGGCCTGCACTGCCAGGACATCGACCTGGAGCGGCACGGCCCCCGGCGCACGCCGACCAGCATCGAACAGCGCTGGGTCCTGGACGAGAGGGCCGGTCACCTCGCCGGAACGCTGACCTGGCGCACCGACACCGCCACCCGGCCCGGCATCGCGGCCACGCTCACCGGCCTCGACCAGGCGATGCGCACCGTCACCAACCCCCACACCACCATCGCCGACATCACCACCACCCTGCCCCGGGCGACGACGGAGGCCCGGTGAGCACCGCCCAGGCCGACGGGCCGCTCACCGAGCAGGACTCCGCCCGCCTGCTCGACGCGTACGGCCTGACGCTGCGACGGGCGCGGCCGCTGCCGGGCGGCATGGAGAACACCCACCTCAAGGCAGAGACCGGTAGCGGCACGGTCGTGGTAACCGTGCTGAACAAGAAGACGCCCGCCCAGGCCGAGGAGTACGCCCGCTTCCTACGGCACCTGGAACTCACCGGCGCTCCGGTGCCGCAACTGCGTCCGCTGCGCGACGGCGGCTGGGTCACCCGGTACGGCGCCCGGCCGGTCATCGTCTGCGACTTCGTCGACGGGCGCAGCCCCGACCGCCTGCCGGCCCGCCTCGTCCACGAGGCCGGCTTCCTCCTCGGGCAGGTGCACCGCACCACGGCGGCCGGCTTCGACAGTGCGTTGCACCCGCACCTGCGGCTGCACGATGCCGACGCCGCCACCCTGGCTGCGCTGCCCGACGGGCCGTTCGCCCGCTGGGCACACTCCACCTGGCACGCCGTCGCCCACGTCCCCGAGCACGACGCCCCACACGTACCGGTCCACGGCGACCTGTTCCCGGACAACATCATCGTCCGAGGCCGGAGCCTGGTGATCCTCGACTGGGAGGACGGCTCGCTCGACCTGCCCCACCTCGACGTCGGGATGGCGCTGCTCGGCCTGTGCCACCGGCGCGGATTCTCCCCGCGCCGCGCCCGCCACCTGCTGGCCGGCTACCAGCAGGGCAGCGGAACGACGCTGAACGCCGCCCTGGTGCGCGACGCGGCCCTGTACGCGGCCGTGCTCGTCGCGCTGCGCCGCCACCGCTGGCAGCAGGAGCACCGCCGCCTGCCCGCCGGGCGCTCGGCCGCCGCAGTACACCATCTCGCCGTCTCCCTCACCGACCGCTGGCCGCAGCTTCAGCCGTGAGCCCGGCCAGCCGCCCATGACCTCGCGCGCGCCCCGCCGGGTGCGCCCCCGAACCCTGCAGAGAGCAGACCGCCATGCCTCGTGATCTTGTCCTGGTCGTCGTCCCGCCGAACTCCAACACCGTCATCGAGGGCCGGCTGCTGACCGTCACCCGCCCCGAGGAGCACTCCGACTGGTCGGACTTCCTGTGCCTGGGCGCGCTGTCCCTCGTCTCCTCCCTCGCGGAGAACCCGGCGCTGACGCCGGTCTACGTCGACGGCACGATCACGCCCCTGGAGGAGGTCCTGGAGTACATCACTGTCCACGCCGACCGCATCCTCGCGGTCTGCCTGGGCATGCTGACCGCGAACTACGAGGCCGGCGTCCTGATCGCCCGGCACGCCAAGGCCGCGGACGCCCGGATCACCACCGTCGCCGGGAACGACCACTTCAGCTCCCTGGCCACGGCGTGCATGAACGCCTCCCCCAGCCTGGACTACGGCTTCGTCGGCAACGAGGTCGTCCGGCCGTTCACCAACCTGATCAGCGCCCTGCACGCCGGAGCGCCGATCGACCCGGCCGCGTTCCCCGGCCTCGTGTACCGCGCAGACGGCCGCGTGCACACCACCGCTGCGCGGGCCGAGCCGGTCTTCTCCGGCTACGACTACACCCTGGTCGACCGCGCCTTCCCCCAGACGCCGCTGTACACCCGCCAGTTCGGCCACCGGATCGCCCCGCGGATCCACGAGCTGCTCGGGCGCACCGTGACGGCCGGCGTGCCGGTCGACATCGGCCGCGGCTGCGTGAAATTCGCCGCCGACGACGCCTGCACGTTCTGCTCCATCCACCCCGGGCAGCTGTGGCGCAACCAGCTCACCCCCGCCCAGGCGTGGGCCGCCATCGAGGCCGCCTGGAGCGCCGGCTACGACTACCACTACCTGACCGCCGACGAACTCCCGCTCACCTTCTCCCAGCTGCTCTTCGGCATGGCCGACAACGCGCCCGCCTGGTGGTCCGCCCTGCGCGAGGACGAGCAGCCCCTCCTGGTCGGGTACGGACGCGCAGACGGCATCGCCGACCCCCGCAAGACCGCGCTGCTCACCTCCCTCGGGGTGCGCCAGATCATGATCGGAATGGACGCCGGCGCCCCGCTGTCCCTCGCGGCCATGAACAAGCCGGTCGGCGGCCGGCGCCGCGACGTCCTCGCGGAGGCTGAGAAGCTGTACGAGCTCAACTCGGAGGCGATCACCGTCGCCCGCGACCACGGCATGCTGATCCGGGCCGGGTTCGTTGTCGGCCACCTCGGCATGACCAGGGCCCTGCTGGACGAGAACGTCGAACGGATCCTGGCCCTGATCACCGAGGGCGGCAAGCACGGGGTGTTCTCGGCGGTCGACGTGGAGGTGCTCTCCCCGCAGCCCGGCGCCCGCGACTACACCTACCTCACCACCCCGGACGCCGCCCGGCAGGCCGCCGCGAAACTCGGCCTCACCGTCGCCGACGACGCCACCCTCGCCGCGGTCTCGGCCCGCTGGGCGCACCAGGACGTGGTGATGCCGGAGGACGCGATGCGGGACTACACCCTCGCGCTGATGCCCGAGATCGGCTTCGACGACCTCGCCCGGGCCCGCACCGCGATCCGCTCCCACGCCAAGGCGTGCGGCGTGGTCATCGGCGAATGACCCCGACCGCCTCAGTCCGAAAGGAGTTCCCATGCGTCTGACCCCCGCCGAGCAGGGCCGGCTGCTGCTGTACACGGCCACCCTGCTGGCCCGCGAGCGCCACCAGCGCGGCGTGAAGCTCAACGTGCCCGAGGCGACCGCTCTCATCTCGCACGCCGCGTGCGAGGCCGCCCGGGACGGCGGCCGGCTTGAGGACGCGGTCGCCGCCGGGCGCGCCGCCCTCACCACCGACGATGTGCTGCCCGAGGTGCCGGGCATCCTGACCGAGGTTCAGGTCGAGGCCGTCTTCGCCGACGGCTCCAAGCTGATCGTCATCACCCGCCCCATCGGCCCGGCCGCCGACCCCGCAGCGCTACCCGGCGCCGTCCTGCCCGCCGACCAACCGCCGGCCGCGAACGCCGACATCGTGCGGATCGAGGTCACCAACACCGCTGACGTGCCGGTCGCCGTCACCTCACACTTCCACTTCTTCGAGGCCAACCGGGCCCTGGCCTTCGACCGCGGCGCCGCCTACGGCCGCCACCTCGCCCTGCCCGTCGGCGCCAGCGCCCGCTTCGAACCCGACACGACCCACGAGGTGGAGCTGATCCCGATCGGAGGCGACCGGATCATCATCGGCTTCGCGGGCCTGGTCGACGGCACCCTCGACGCCCCCGGCGCGTACGAGGCCGCGCTCACCCGCGCCCACGTCGCCGGCTACCTCGACACCGGCCCCACCACCGAGCAGGAAGGCGACCTGTGAACAGCGGCCACCTCACCTACGCGCAGCAGCACGGCCCCACCACCGGCGACCTCGTCCGCCTGGCCGACACCGGTCTGACCGTGCGCGTCGAAGCCGACGCCCAGCGGCGAGGGGAGGAGTTCCTGACCGGCTACGCCAAGACCGGCCGCGACGGCATCCACTACCAGGCCCGCCTCACCGACCGAACCTGCGACCTGATCGTCAGCAACGTCCTGCTCGTCGACCCCGTCCTCGGGATCCGCAAGGCCTCCATCGGTATCAAGGACGGCCGCATCGCCGCCGTCGGCCGCGCCGGCAACCCCGACACCCTCGACGGCGTCGACGTCCTCGCCGGCACCGGCACCACCGTCATCCCCGGCGAGGGCCTCATCGCCACCCCCGGCATCGTCGACACCCACGTCCACCTCTGCTCACCCGGCATCATGGGCGCAGCCCTCGCCGCCGGCGTCACCACGATCGTCTCCCAGAACTTCGGCCCGACCTGGGGCTGCGGCGTCACCAGCCCAGCCGAACTGCGCCACGCCCTGCGCGCCTTCGACGCCTGGCCGGTCAACATCGCCATGCTGGCCCGCGGCTCCTCCTCCGACTCCGGCCCGCTGCTTCGGGCCCTGGAACAGGGGGGTGCCTCCGGGTTCAAGGTCCACGAGGACATGGGCGCCCACGCCCGCGCCCTGGACACCGCCCTGACCGTCGCCGACGACCACGACGTCCAGGTCGCGCTGCACAGCGACACCCTCAACGAGGCGATGTTCGTCGAGGACACCCTCGCGGTCATCGGCGGCCGCACGCTGCACGCCTTCCACGTCGAGGGCTGCGGCGGCGGCCACGCCCCGAACGTCCTGCAGCTGGCCGGCCTGGCGAACATCATCGGCTCGTCCACCAACCCGAGCCTGCCCTACACCCGCGACACCGCCGCCGAGCACCTCCACATGATCGCCACCGTCCACCGGCTCGACCCCGACGACCCCGACTGCCGGCGGATGGCCCGCGACCGGATCCGCGCCGGCACGCTCGGCGCCGAGGACGTCCTCCACGACCTCGGCGTCATCCCCATCACCTCCTCCGACTCCCAGGCCATGGGCCGCATCGGGGAGACCGTCCGCCGCACCTTCGCCATCGCCGCCAAGATGCGCGCCCTGGACCCCGACCCCGGCGGCGACGACAACGAGCGCGTCCTGCGCTACATCGCCAAGCTGACCATCAACCCGGCGATCGCCCACGGCATGGCCCACGAGATCGGCGCGCTCACCCCCGGCCGTCTCGCCGACATCGTCCTGTGGCACCCCGCCTACTTCGGCGCCAAGCCGCAGCTCGTCCTCAAGGCCGGCTACCCCGCCTGGGGCGTCACCGGCGACCCCAACGCCTCCACCGAGACCAGCCAGCCCCTCGTCCTCGGCCCGCAGGTCGGCGCGCACGGTGCCACCGCCGCCGACCTGTCCGTCGCCTTCGTCAGCCGCGCCGCGCACGACAGCGGCACCGACACCCTGCCGACCCGGCGCCGCCGCGTCGCCGTCCGCGACACCCGCACGATCGGCCTGGCCGACATGAACCGCAACGACCGGCTCAGCGACGTCCGCGTCCACCCAGGCACCGGCACGGTCACCCTCGACGGCGACCCGATCAGCTCCCCTCCCGCCCAAGCCACCGCCCTCAGCCAGCTCTACTTCCTGTAACCCCGAGCCCGAGACACCCAGGAGCACCCGCATGCCCCTCACCGACCCGGCCCGCGACCTCCTCGACCGCGGCCACACGACGATCCCCCTGTCCACCGCGGACCTCAAGGCCCTCGCGGAGCTGCGCACACAGGCGGCGCGGTTCTTCACCCAGGACGAGGAGACCAAGCTCCGGCACGGCAGCGACGACTTCAACTTCGGCTACCGGCCCTACGGACGGCAGTACTCCGTCAGCCCCGACCGACCCGACATGAACAGCTCCTTCACCTACTGGGCCGACGACCCGGCCAAGGTCCCCGGGCACGAGGACGACTCGGTCGCACCGTTCCTGAAGGCCCTGGGCATGTACTGGCAGGTCGCCGCCGACGCGGCCGACCAGGTGCTGGCCGGCCTGGCGGGCCACTACGGCTACCGCGACGACCTGCACTTCCGTGCCTCGTCCTACCTGGAGGTCAACTGGTACCTCCGCGACGCCGAACGGGATCTGCTCCAGGACCGCCACGAGGACGGCCACCTGTTCACCCTCGCCACCTCGGACGGTCCCGGACTGGAGATCGAGACCGGCAGGGAATTGAAGCAGGCGACCGTCGGGGACGGCCGCCTGCTCGTCATGCCCGGCAGCGTGCTCACCGCGATGACCGCCGGTCAGGTCCCGCCGCTCTACCACCAGGTTCGCAACCACCACCTGGAGCAGCGCATCACGGTGCTGTACCTGGTGAACCCGCCGCTCGGCCAGCTCGTCGCCCCGTACGTGGCGGAGGACGGGCGGGCTGTGGACGTCGCAGCACTGGCGCGAACCAGCGGGGCGATGTTCGGGCTCCCGCCGGCCCCGGTGCTCACACCGCCGAAGGCGTAAGTCCCGGGCAGCAGGTCAGGCGAGTGCGGCGTCGAAGACCTCGCGGTTCGCGACGACGAACGCGAGCTCGCGTCGGCTCCAGGCGATGCTCTGAGCGATGGCGTCGGGCCCGGGGGTGCCTGTTCCCGACGCCTCCACCTCGGCCCAGAACCGGGCGTTGCGCGCCTGCTGCTCGATGATGGCGTCGACCAGGACCGCCCGCTCCGGCCTTTCGAGGCCATAGGAGTCCGCGAGGATCCGGACTTGGTCGGCCTGCCGCGCCACCTGGTCCCCCCGCTTCGACGCCACGCACCAGGTCCAGGAGGCGTAGCCGAGGTCCTCAAGCGGCGAGCCCGGGGACGCGGTGTCGAAGTCGATGAAGGCGACCGGCAGACCCTCCAGGCCGTCGACGAATACCGCGTTGTTCGGCGCGGCATCGCGGTGGCAGACGACCTGGGAGCGGTCGGCGAGTTCACTCCCCCGCGTCGCGTCGTGCATGGACCGCAGCAGTCGCCCGGCTGCGGCCACCTGCTCGTCCGCCCACAACTGGAAGCGTGCTGGGACCTCGCCGGGAAGGTAGCTGAGGATATCCATCCCGTCGGCCTGGCCGAGGTACCGCGGAGCACCCTCGAATCCCTGGTGCTCGAATACCTTGAGAAGAGCCGCGACGAATTCCGAGGATTCCTTGACGGGCCGGCGCACAGAATTGTCGACCCGGACGACACCGTCGGTCATCCGCCCGCCGGAAAGCGCGATCGAACCACCAGGCGCATCAGCCATTTCAGCCGCTCCCATACCTAGATCCCGAATCGGCCCATGGGTCTACCAGCAGCACAAATCAACGCTAGGACACCAGGGCTCGCCATGCGACCCAATCGATGTTATACGAGTCGCCCCGCACAACGGCCACGGGGTGACCAACTCGCCGCGCCGCGTGTACAGTTCGGCATTTCCAAGATCGCATTCGGTGATCGCCGGTCGCGTAATTGATCAAACTGCACCGGGTGTGGCCTGCGACGATGTCGGCGGTACACAGCAGCCGCAAGGCACTCCCCTTGCCAGCCACGTAGCGAATGTCACCCCAACGGATGACGAGGCATCGACGCGCTACCCCGCGGCGGCCGGACGTGCTCACGCAGCGGCGCCCGCGGTCCTCCGGATCGCGGGCGCCGCTGGGCGAGTCTGATCAGGCGAGCAGGTTCGAGCGCAGGGCGTCGAGGTCGGCCGCTGTGACCCCGTGGGGTGCCAGGTAGGCGGGGATGGAGCCGTGCGCGGTCAGGATCGTGTCCATCGCGGAGGCCAGCAGGGCTTCGCTGACCGGGTGGGAGTAGCGGGTGACCCCTGCCTCGTCCAGGAAGGACGTCGGGCCGGCCGTCAGCGCGAGTTCGACATTGGACTGCACGAAGTCCCCGACGACCTGGTCCTGCGGGGCGCCCAGCAACGACTGGATCACCGCCACCGCGAGGCCCGTCCGGTCCTTGCCCACCGCGCACTGCACGACCGCCGGCAGCGAGGCCGGCTCGGCCAGCCGCTTTATCAGCGCCGCGATCGCTGGGGCCGCGTAGGCGGCCATGAACGGGTACAGGGCAGCGGGATCCACGGGCCACGGCTTGCCGTCGAAGCCGGAGAAGTCGGAGAGGCCCATTTCCTTCAGGGCATCCAGACCGGGCAGCGCCGGAATCGAAACCCATTCGATGGCGAGTCCGTGGATCTGCCCGGGCCAGACATTGCTCTCGACACTGCTGCGCAGGTCGATCACCGTGCGAACGCCCAGGTCTCGCAGGCGCTCGGCCCCCACTTCGGTCAGCCGGTTCAAGGAACCGGATCGGTACAAGACCCCAGGGCGCAGGGGAGCAATTCCCGCATCCCGGAAGTTGCGCACGTTCGGTACGTCCGGCTGGCTTCTCTGTGCCGGCACGAGGCGACTTACTGACTTTGCTCCACCGTCAGGCTTCGTCATGAGAAAAGAATAGGCCCTTTGTCGCTGTTCCGTTCCCTTGTTGCAGAAAAAGTTCCGCTCCCATCGAGCGACTGAAAATCATCGCTCAGATGTCCTCAATATGTCTGCAGGCGCACCGCATTGCACATGGTGATCGCATCGGAGGCACCTCGTGGGGGGACGCACTGGCTCGTCCCAGAGCAGGGTCGTGGTGGCCTGCGATCCGCAGCGGCGGAAGACCGGCGAACTCGCCGTTCCCGGCTGCCGCCGAGGGTGACGGGCACAGGGGCGGCAGGGCATTGGGAGCGTACGGCCATGGCGCCTCCCGGCGTGAGGTCCCGGTGCGACAGTGCTGCACCGGTGACCATCACAGAATGGGTGTCGCTCCTCGCGATGCCAGGCGATGGGCCCGCCCGGCGGCTCTACGATCGCCTGGGGTACCGGCACGCCGGCCTTCCACCGCCCGGCCCCGACGGACCGGTACTCGATCTCCTCCTGATCCGCACGCCCCTCTGACCGGCGCAGCACACTGGGCCCAGCCGAGGCGGCGTCGGCCCGACCTCCGGGAGCACCATGACCACCGCCACCGCCCGGTTCGCGCCCGGCAGCACTGCCGTGCGCCGCGACGTCCACAACGGGCGCGTCTGGTCCGCCCAGCCCTACCGCACCCTCGCCGACAACGGCGAAGTCCTCGAACTCCTCTACTGGCCCGGGCTCACCAGCCTCGGTCCGACCACGTGGGCCGACGCGATGCGCACCGGCGACCACGCCCTGCGCCAGTCCGGCCTGGAGGACCTCGCGGCCGGGAACTGGCAACTCGGTCCCTGGATATGGGAGAAGACCACGCTCCGCTCCCGCTTCGAAGCCGACACGTACTTTAGCGTCCACACCTTCCAGGACGCCGCGACCGGCGAGCCGCTGCGCTGGTACGTCAACTTCGAGCTCCCCTGCACCCGTACCCCGATTGGGCTGGACACCTTCGACCTCTTCGTCGACCTGGTCGTCGAGCCCGACCTGAGTTCGTACCGGTGGAAGGACACCGATGAATACCTCCAGGGCCGACGGCTCGGTCTGATCGACGACGATCTGCACGTCCGCGTCGAGGCCGCCCGCGAGCAGGCCCTCGGGCTGCTCCAGGACCGTCAAGGGCCTTTCGTTGAAGCCTGGCCGGCCTGGGCACCGGACGCCGGTTGGCCGGACCCGCAGCTGCCCCGCGATGCGGGCGACTACGAAGCCGGCCGTACGAGGTGAGCCACGCTGTCGGGCTGTTCGACGCCCAGCACCTGGAACTGGTCGAAACCGCGGCACCTTCCCTCTCAGCCGAGGAGCGGGCCACCATGGACCGGATCTGGGCACGAGATGCCGCCGGGAACCCGGCCCTGTTCGACGGGCCGGCCGTCGCCTGCGTCTCGCTGCAGGTCAGCGTCTCCGGGCGGCCGGTCCTGTCCTGGGCACCGGTCACCTACCGGTACCGCGCGCTGCGGCGGATCCCAAGCGCCTGGAAGCCGTCGTCGGTTTTCGTCACCGTCCTGCAGCCGGTGACCGGCGGCGGCCTGGTGGTGGGGCGGGAGGCCGGCTGGACGGCGCACCCGGGCCGATGGCAGCTCCCGGGGGGAAGCGTCGAACCCCCACCGGTCGGCCAGCTGCTCGACCTGAACTTCCTGCGCCGACATGCCGCTCGCGAACTCGCGGAGGAGGTCGGCCTGCGGACCGACCCCGACGACCTGCAAGCGTGGGCGTTGTCCCAGGGCGAGCACGGCAACATCGGGATCCACTTCGCGGCTCCGCCTGTGCCCGAAGCCCTTGTGCGTCGGCAGCACAAGGAACTGCTCACCACCCTGGCCGCCGGTGCCGAACCGGAGCTGGAGCGGATCGAGGTCGTGAACTCCTCGGCGCGGCTGTCCGCCCTCAGTCCCGTCGTGGACTACCTGCCACCACTCCTCGCCCGTTGGGGCGCCGCCCGCCCGCAGGTGCCGGCCGATGAGCCGCCGCGGTGGCGACCAGCCCAGTGGCCGGCGGTGCTGGCCACCGCGCGGCTGCGGCTGCGCCCCGTCGAAGCGGGCGACCACGCACTGCTGCGGGCCCTGTGGTCGGATCCGGACGTCCGGTGCTACCTGGGCGGGCCCGTCGACCCTGAGCGGGTCGCCCAGCGTCTGGCGGAGGCCCCTGGATGGCCTGGGCACTTCACGGTCACCCTCGATGGGGCGCCGATCGGCCGGGTCACCGTCGATCAGGACCGCCGTGCCGCGGGCCGCACCGAAGTCTCCTACGAGTTCCTGCCGAGCGCCGGCGGCTGCGGGCTGGCTGCCGAGGCCGTCGCCGAGGTCCTGCGCTGGGTGCGGGCCGCCGAACCTGAGCGGGAGATCGTGGCGGTGACCCAGGCCGCCAACAACCGCTCCCGGCGCCTCCTGGAGAGGCTGGGGTTGAGCGTGACGGGACACCTCGTCGAGTACGGAGCGGAGCAGGTGGAGTACGTCTTGGCACCTGACGTTCCGTCACAGGAAATTCCCTCCGGGCCTCCGTCGTAGGCAGGCCCGGGCGCGAGGCGATCATCGCCCGGCCGACCGAGCCCAACGCCCTGGAGGGGCGCGGCCACCAGCGCGGCCGCGATGGCCGGGTGTTGCCACGGTGAGGCAGGTCCAGGTGGTCTACCACCAGCAGGCTGCTGGGCATCTCGACGGCTTCTTCGAACCGGGAGGTGAACTGGCCGTCGGGGTCAGGGCTTCGGCGGCCATTGGGCGAGAAAGCCGCTTTCGGTCATGCGCTCGTACAGGTTGCCGCTGCGCCAGTAGAGAGACAGCGTGCCGCGCTCGGGGTTCCGAGGGGCTCGCCGTCGGCGTCGATGCGGGCCGACCAGACCTGCAGGCCGTCGCCGGACCGGTCGGTGAGGTGGTGGTGGTGCCGGAGCTCCAGCGAGAGCAGGGCGGGGTCCACCTGTGTGCGGGTCGCGGTCGGGTGCGGTTCCATCGCCCTGGTGGTGGGTTTCCCCTGCGGGGTGGGTGCGTGTCGCCAAGCCTAGGGGCTTGGGGGTGCGCCAGCGGCCGCGCACCCCCAAGCCCCTAGTTGCGGATGGCACCGCCGCGCCTACGGCCGTGCTGAGGCTGGATGGGACTCTGGTCTGCGAAGGGCTTCCAGCACGCGCTGGAGCAGGGCGGTCTCCGGGGTCTGGGCTTGGACGGCCGCCTTGGCCTCCTCGAACCAGTGGCCGAGCGCCGTCCGCCAGTGGGCTTCCGCCTGCCTTGTGTGAGCCCGGATCTCGGCGAGCACCGTGTCTGCCTCCATCGCGAGACGGACCAGTTCGGCCGGCGTGATCCGCAGCGGCTCGGTCCGGGCCGGGCCCAGGTCGACCTCCACGCAGCGGGACGGGCTGCGGCTTTCCGTCAGCTCACCGTGGGGCACGAGCCGTACGCCGAGGCCGTTCAACGGGGGTTTCCCGCGTCGGGCTGGCGGCGGGCCGGGGTGGGGAGGGTGACGAGGTCGAACCGCTGGACGGTGCCGGCGTGCGGGACGGAGAACGGGGCGCGGCCGGCGACGCGGACGATCCGGCCGCCGCCTTCGCCCCAGCGCAGGTCGAGGATCTGGTAGGCCTGCCGGTCGATCAGGAGCCACTGGCCTACGGCGAGCTGGCGGGGCCCGACGGGCTCCGGTTTGGCCAGCACGGTGCCGTCGTCCAACCGTACGGTGCTCGGTGGCGGCTGCGGGGCCGGCGGGCGGAAGTCGTAGAGCGGGCGTCTGGGAACGGGCGGGGTCACGGCTGCTCCTGGTGCTGCTGCGGGGTGGTGTCGGTCGTCGGCTTGGGGTACCGGGCCCAGACGGCCTTGCCGGTGGCGGTCTGGAACGAGCCCCAGCTCTCGCTGAGCTGGGAGACCAGGTGCAGGCCGAGGCCACACTCCTTCTTCCCCGGCTCGTCGGTGTCGGGGACCGGTTCCCGGTGGCTGGTGTCGAGAATCAGCACCGTCCAGCGGCCGGGCTCGGACGTCACGACCAGGTCGGCGGGGCCGGGGGCGTGCCGCTGGACGTTGGCCATCAGCTCGTCCACGATCAGGGCGGTGTCGCTGACCGCTTCGATCTCGCGGTCCGTGCCGGCCAGGCCCGCGAGGCAGTAGGCCGTGACGGCCCGGTGGGCCTGGTGGACCAGCTCCGGGGTGACGGCCGCGAACGTGAAGGTGACCCCGTCCACGGGGTCGGGGGCGGGTCCGGTGACCGGCGGCGCGGGCAGGCGGTGGGGGGTTTCTGCGGTGAGGGTGCTGGTGGTGCTCTCCACGACGAACGCTCCGTCCGTGCTGGCTGATCCGCGCCCGGGCGTGCTGGGGCGCGCTGGTTCACGTTGCGGTGAGTGATCAAGTCGGGACTCGCCGCAAGCGTCCACTCACTGTCCTACCCGGTTCGCAGAGCGTCAAGACGAGAGACTGCGAATTCGCATATCTTCGATTGGCGTAATCCGGTACAGGGGGCAGACTGTGACCCACCATCACCTTGGGAGGCAGCACATGGCACCGACTCCTCCGCCGACCTTCCGCAAGCGCAGGCTCGGGCAGACCCTGCGCAGGCTGCGGGAGAACCGCGGCCTCACCCAGCAGCAAGTCGCCGACGCCCTCGGCATCCAGATCGACAGGATCAGCCGCGCCGAGCTCGGGCGAACCAAGATCGACATCCCGTTGCTGCGCGCGCTCCTGAACGAGTACGACATCTCCGACCTGGGGCTTCGCCAGACGCTGGAGGACATGACGCGCAACATCGGCAAGCGCGGCTGGTGGCACTCCTACAACAGCTTCCTGACCCTCAACTTCCAGGACTTCCTCGGACTGGAGGGCGAAGCCGAACGCACGCGGACCTACCAGACGCTGGTCCCCGGCCGCCTGCAGCTGGAGGACTACACCCGGTGCCTCCTGGAGGCCGGCCTCGGCATCGTCCACCCGACTCACGAGCAGCTCGAATCACGCGTCGCCGTCCGGCTCGAACGCCAGAACCGGCTCCACGCACATCCCTACGAAGTGGTGCTCAGCGAGAGTGCCGTCCTGGACAACCACATCGGCGACCCGGATGTCATGCGCCGCCAGAGCGCACACCTGCGCGAGCAGGCCGACCGCAAGGAGATCGAGCTGCGCATCCTGCCGCGCAACCGCGGCCCGCACCTCGGTCTCGACGGCCCGTTCACGCTCTTCGACTTCCCCGACGGCGGCCGGCTCGTCGCCCTGGAGGCCCTGCTCAACTCCTTCTACCTGGAGGACGAGTACTCCCTGGCCACCTACACCGCCGCGTTCGACCAGATCCGCGACCTCGCCCTGGACATCGACGAGTCCAAGGCGTTCCTCGAACGCGCCGCACACGCGGCGTAGCAACACAGCGAGAGAGGCACAATGCCAGCAGCACCGTTCATCCCGCCGGACGAGTGGGAGTCCTACTCCGGCGACAGCGGCCAGTGCGTCCAGTGGCGCAACCCCCCGGGTGGAACGCCTGGGCAGAGGATCGAAATCGGGGACTCCAAGGACCCGGACGGCCCGACGCTCGTCGTCCCCGTGGAGTCCTGGCTCCAGTTCCACTCGTGGGCGGCCGGGCTGGAGGTGTAGCAGCGGGGTCCGGAGAAGCCAGCAACGAGGGTGCCCGGCGGCTGAGGCCGCCGGGCACTGCCGTTCTCCCCTTACCGTCCGCTCGGCGCGAGCGGAACGATGAAGCGGCGCAGCGCGCGGGCGGCGCCCATCATCAGGGCGAAGACGGTCACGGGCGAGAGCCCGAGGGCGACGGTGCGCGCGGTGCCGTTGAGCGCGGAGTCGGCGAAGGCCATCAGTCCGAAGAGCAGTGCGACGCCGCCGAGGAGCATGGCGGCCAGACGTGCGCCGACGGGGAACCAGGCCGGACCGGGGACGTGCTCGACGGCGCGGGCGTGGACGAGGTGGCCGGCGAAGTCGCCGGTGACGACGCCGCACTCGCAGACGGTCTCAGTGCGCTGCTCGCCCGCGAGGACGGACGCGCCGACGTCCTCCCGGTGCCGGATGCCGTGACGTCCGTCGTCCATCCTGCGGCGGCTCACTGCTCCTCCCCGAATCCCTGGTGTGCCAAGTGCCCACTTTAGGGGCCGCCGCCACCCGCGTGGCCGCGTTCCGTAGTTGTCCCGCGCTGTCGGTGGGCCCAATTAGCCTGTGTTCATAGGCATTTGATGCTTAATAGGTCAAATGTTCTGAATGTGTGCTATGTGTCACGCCGCCGAACGGGAGGACCACCGAACATGACCGCCCCCGCCCAGACCGCCCCCGCGCACGAACGCGCCGACCACGGCTCCTACCAGGCCGCCGACACCGCCGGCATCAACCGCTACCTCTGGGACCTCGGACGCGCCGCCGGGATCATCCCGGCCGCCGACACCGACCGCGGCCGCTGGTCGGCGGCCGTCGTCCACCAACTGCGCACCGATTTGCCCCAGCTGCTGCCCCGCCTCGACGCCTTGCGCCCGCTCGGCGCCCGCAGGATCGCCGAGACGCTGCGCCAGGTGACCGGTGTGGCGGCCGTCGCCGCCGAGGACGTGCCGATCCTGGCCGACCAGGGCCTCCTGCGGCGCCTGGGCACCTTCGAGGGTCACCCCACCTACGGTGCGCTGGAGGCCGAGCAGTGGACGGACACGGCCGCCCTTGCCGCTGTTGTCGGCGAGCGCACCGCCTGGATCGAGGCCTCGCTGTCCACTGCCGGCGCAGCGAAGGCCTGCCCCTGGGCGGAGACCGAGGACGAGTTCACGTGGGCCGTCGAGCAGCGCGGCGCGGTTCCCGGGCGTCTCGGCCGCTGGGCCGTCGCCGCAGTCGAAGCGCTGGCGGCGGACACCGAACTCGCCGAACTGGTGGAGGGACGGCGCCTGATCCCGGGGGAACGCGCGGCGGACCTCCTCGACATCAGCTACACCCGGGACTTCCCGTACATCTTGGCCGCCGGCTGGCTGGAGCCGGCAGGCTCGTGGTCCAAGCGGGCGGGCACGGTGCGCACCGTGGAGGTCAGGCTCTACCGGACTGCGGACGTCCTCGCGCTGCGCGAGCGCGCCGGGGTGGACTGGGAAGCCGTGCGGGCCGTCCCGCCGGGCCGGACCTCCGCCCTGCGCGCCCACACCAAGAAGAAGCCCAGCCGGGCCGAGCTCGCCCGCCGCCTCGCAACCGCGGTGGCCGAGCAGCACCAGGTGCCGGTGCACCTGCTCCACGACAACGTGCAGGACACCTGGAGCATCGCCTGCGCCCCGCAGAACGAACTGCCGCTCACCCGGCAACTGCTCCTCGCTGCCGCGGACGGCAGCGCCGACCTGGAGACGCTCGCCCGCGGACTGCGCCTGAAGGACGCCCGGCTGAAGACGCTGCTGACGGCCCGGGAGGTATCGGCTCCGGGCTCCGGGCTGGTGATCGACACCGAGACCACCGACCTCTACGACGCGCGGGTGTGCGAGATCGCGGTGATCGACGCCCACACCGGCAAGACCCGGCTGAACCAGCTGATCAACCCGCAGGTGCCGAATCGTGCCACCCACATCCACGGCATCACCAACGCGATGGTCGCCGATTGCCCTACCTGGGAGGAGATCCTGCCGAAGCTGCGCCGAATCACCCGCGGCAGGCGGCTGCTGGCCTACAACAGCTCCTTCGACCTGGGCGTGATCGCCGACCACACCCGCGCGGTCGGTCGCCGCCCGGGCCGCCTCGGGGAGAAGGCCTCCTGGTGGTGCCTGATGAACGCCCGGTCAGTGTGGGAGGTCCACCGGGACTACAAGCTCTACGGTCCCCACCGCGCCCTGGGCGACGCACAGGCGGCACGCGACGTCCTGCTCTCGATCGCCGAGGGCAAGGGCCTGGTCACCATCACCCCGGCCGGTCCGGCCGATGGCCGGTGATTCGTCCGGTCCGGGCGGGCCCTGAAGCGACGGTAGGGTGTGCAGGCTCCGAGAAAGCAGCGGCGGGGCCTCCCGGCTCCCGGGAGGCCCCGCCGTTTCGGCTTCAGCAGCCGCAGCCGCAGTTCGCGCACCAGCCACAGTCCTCGCAGCGCTCGCGCTCCAGGTCACCGCAGGGCTGGAAGCGGTCACCGCCGTCCGACTGCGGGTCGGGGCAGTAGCACTCGCAGCAACTCCTGCACACCTCGTGGGTCCGGTCCTCGCGACGGCCGTCGACCACGATGGACGAGCGATCGCCGCAATCTCGGCACCGGAGCAGCTTCAGCTCCGGAGCCGGCGGGCGGGCGGCCACTGCGGCGGCCCACTGCGTGAGCGCCGCGAAGTCGGCATCGGTGAGTCCGGTACGCGGGTCCACCACGTGGAGGAGCACCGGCGCACCGTGGTCACGGGACAGATCGCGCTGCAGGTTCTCGGGGAAGCCGGCCGCGAGCCATGCGAACGGCAGGTCGGCGCCGGCGCGCTCCAGGCAGGTGGCGGCGACCACGTCCCGGCTCCGGTCGCGGATCGTGGCCTTCGGGTCCCACATGGACCGGCCCGGGTCGTCCGGGCGGGCGAAGAACGACCGGTCCTGCACAGGGATGAAGCCGGGAAGACGGGTCAGACCGGCCGCCGGGAGCAGCTCTTCGAGCTCCTCCGGCTGCCAGGGACCGACCATCGTGAGGTCCAGCGGCAGAGCCTCCAGGCGGGCGCCGATCTCGGGGTTGAGGTGCACCCAGTGGTACTTGGGCTTGGGGTAGGCCGGGTAGTCCTTCCAGGCCTGGGGGCTGACCGGGTGGGTGGTGTAGCCGGGGAGGTTCGCGGCGGCGCCGTAGGGCGACAGGACGCCGTCGATGTCGACCAGCAGCAGGGGGCGGGGCTGGACGGTGACGGTGGTCGCGGTGGTCTGTACGGCGGACGGCTGGGTGGTCACGGTGGGCTCCGGGTGAGGGTTCAGGCAGGGAGTCAGGGACGTTCGGGCAGGTAGACGCCCCAGGCGGCGGCCAGGTCCAGCAGCAAGGTGGAGGGTAGGACGTCCTCGAACGCCCCGAGCAGGCTCAGCGGTTCGGTGTGCAGCCGCTCCAGCACAGGCAGGAGCTCGGGCTGCCGGGCGAGCTGGAACCGGCCGCCGGGCCGGTCGTGGCTGCTGCCGGGGCCGTAGTCGGCCAGCAGCGCCTCGATCCGGCTGCGGTGGGCGGCCGTGAAGGCGCGCAGCCGGGCGGTGTAGGCGGTGGCGTCGTCGGCGATCGCTGCGGCCAGGGTGTCCGCGATGGTGGTGGTCAGCTCCAGGTCGAAGGGCCGGGCTCCGGCGAGTTCGGCGTACAGGGGCAGGGCGGTGTGCAGCAGTTCGCTGGCGGTGATGCCGTCCCGGGTCCAGGTGTGGGATGTCTGGTCGGCCAGGCGGGTACCGCGGCCCTGCTGCCAGTCGCGGACCTGGTCGCGGAGTTCGTCGATGCGCGGTCCCAGCTTGTCGTACAGGGCCTTGTTCGCGGCGTTCCAGCCGCGGGCGTAGTCCTCGCCGTGGCCTCGGTCCATGCCGAGCATCACGTCGTTGAGGTGGTGGGCGATGTCCAGGATGTCGGCCTCGAACGCGGCGACGAGGGCCTGGGCGTCCTGGTCGTTCTGTGCCTTCAGCACAAGCCAGAACAGCAGAGCGGTTCTGCTGTACAGGCCCTCGCCCCACACGGCAGGCCAGGCAGGGGACGTGGCGGGCGGGTCGGCGGGTACCGTCATGGACTTCTCCCTGGGCGGGTGTCGGGGCAGGTCCGTCATCGCGTATCTCCTTGCTGTGTCGCGGCCGTCCAGTGGGCGGCGGTCTCCTTCCGCCAGGTCTGGTAGGAATCCATCGCTTTGAGCGCCTGCAGCGGATCGGCTTCGAGGTACGGCCGGAGGGTGGACTCGCCCATCGAGCCGGCCTTGGCGAGGTCGTAGGCGAGACGCAGCGTCGAGCGCCAGCGGTAGAGGAGGATGCGGCCCGCGATCTCGATCGTGTCCTGGGCGTGCGCGTGGGGCAGAAGGTTCCGGCAGGCGTCGGCGCACCAGTTGAGGTCACCGCCGGCCAGGCCGTTCAGGACCTCCTGGTACGGCTCGGTGGTTCCGTCGATGCCGCGGCCTTCCATCCACAGGAAGGACGCCTGGAAGCCGCCGACGCGCATGGCCAGCAGGCTGGGCAGCGGAATGCGGTTGCCGTAGGCGGAGTAGTCCAGGGCGATGTGGTCGCCGCCGAGGCCGATCAGCTCGTAGCTGGTCACGGCGGCACCAGTGACGGACAGGCCGACGGTGTGGGCGACGATGGCGTGCCCGGCCTCGTGTACGGCGCTGAGCAGGCGCAGCAGTCGGGGCTCCAGGCCCAGCGCGGTGGTGGCACCCTCGACCAGCCGCCGCTTCTCGGCGGATTCGAGGGTCGGGTTCGGGCTGTCCACTGGATGTCTCCCCTGACGCAGGTGGGCGGGTGACGGTCTCCCCCGGACCGGGATGCTTGTCCTCTGGCGGGAAGCCGGTCAGGTCGTCGGTGTACGGCGCCAGAGCAGGTAGCCGGCGTACAGCTCGACGGAGCGCCGGTCAGCCGGGTGGAGCGCGGCGAAGGGGCCGGGGTCGTCGGTGCCGACGAGCCAGTCAGCGGTGACGCCCAGCTCGGCGGCGATCCGGCGCAGTTCGACCGCGTTCACGCCGCGCCGCGCGTGTTCGATCTCGCTGACAGCGGACCGGGGCACGCCCAGGGCGGCGGCGATCCGGCTCTGGGGGTGCCCGGCGGCGCGGCGCGCCGATCGGATGCGTTCGGCGAAGGCCCGGCGCTGCTCCGCGTCGGATTCGTCTCCGGTCACCGCATCGGCTCCGAGAGCGCGATGCGGTCATGGGTGTGGCGGTCGAGGAGCGGCAGTCCGCCCCGGCTGAACAGGACCGGGGCCGGGAGGTCCCTGTCCCGGCCGTCCCGGACCGCCCGGGCGTACGCGGCGGCCTCGTCGAAGGCCTCCGCGTAGACGCCGTGCTGCGCCCTGCGACGGCGCCAGGCCCGGCCCACGGCGGTGCACGCGGCGGCGACGTGCCGGTCGATGATCTCGTCCAGGAGTTCACGGCCGCGCTCGATGTGCGCCGCCATGGCCTTGCTCCCCTGCTCGGCGCCCAGGCCTCGGGGCGGGGTCATGTCGAGGTCGAAGGCCCGGAGCACTTCCCGGGCCATGGCCCGCCACGCCTCGGAGTCGCTGGCGTTGAGGTCCCGCTTCACTCCCCCGCTCCCCCGGCCTCGTCCTCGTTTCCGGTGCGCCCGGCGGTCGCGGGCGCGAGGGCGAGCGGGTTGGTCGGCGCCGTGCCGGTGTTGGCCGGCAGGATGCCGAGGAACCGCAGGACGGCGATCTGCTGGGCGTCGAGCGTGCCGTCCTTCGCTGCGGCAACCTGCTTGGCCTGCCATTTTCCGGGGCGGAACTTCGGGTCGTCGCCGAGGCCGTCGCGGTTGACAGGGCCTTCGACGGTCCCGCCGGCGGCGAGGTAGGCGGCGTAGCGGCGGGCCGAGCGGTTCCAGTCCAGGTCCTGGCGCCACAGTGGGTCCAGCTTGTCCAGGCGGGCGCGCTGGTCGGCAGTGAGTGCGTCCGGGTTGAGCCGCTGGCGTCCCATCCAGGCACCCACCTTGTAGCCGTCGATGGTGTGGGTACTCGGGATCGCCAGGTGTCCTTCCTGGCGGTGGAAGACGAGGGCGTAGGCGACGCCGCGTTCCCAGGCGTTGGCGTGCTTGGACCAGATCATGCCGATCTCGTCGAGCTCCGTCTTCCGGGCGGGGGCCATGGTGCCGGAGGCGTTGAGGTAGCGCTGCTGGTCGAGCCAGGTGATGAGCTCGCGGTACTTCTCCTTGTCGGTCACGTCCAGGTGGCCGTGCTCGGTGTGGAAGGCGGCGGCGATCCTGTACAGGCGCTCCCACTCCTGGGCGCGGGGCGAGAACGCGCGCAGCTTCAGGGCGCGCAGGATCTCGTCTTCGTGGTCTCCGGCGTCGATCCGCAGCCAGCTGACCGGCGATTCCTCCAGCGCCTCGTCCAGGAGGGCGCCGTCAGCGCCGCCGGTGGCGCCCTGCGGGTGGGCTCCGGCCTTCGGCAGGGTGCGCGGGCCGCTCGTGCCGGCACGGCGGGTGCGCAGTTCGGTGATACGCCCGACCACCCGGGAGTCCACGGAGGCCAGGGCGCGCAGCACCTGAAGGATCGGCCTGAACGGGCTGGCGGTGATCGCATCCTCGGCCTCGGCCTGGACGGCCGTGCCTGCCTCGATGACGTCGGCGGGGTCGGAGGTGGCGAGGTCGTCCGCCTCGCTGCCGTCGGTCTCGGCGTCCGGCGTGGGCAGGTAGACGGGCACGATGATGTAGGCGATCTTGCCCTGCTGCGGCTTCTGCCGCACGGCCCGGCCGAAGGCCTGCACGATGTCGATCTCGCTCGACTTGGGGTCTGCGAAGACGACCGCGTCGACGGCCTCGATGTCGATGCCCTCGCCCAGGAGCCTCGCGTTGCAGAGGATGCCGCACTCCTCGCCGTCCTCGCCGGTGTGGGCGGAGAAGCGGCTGAACGCCGCACGGCGGTCCTTGAGGCGGTCGTTGCCGGCGATGGCCGCGGTCCACAGCCGCTCAGGCCGGGCCCAGTCGGCGAGCGGGTCACCGGCGGCCTGGCGCGCCTTATCGACGAGCAGGTCCGCGGTCTCCAGGAGGGTGTCGGAGAACTTCCGGGCGGCACTGATGCGCGAGTGGAAGGTGATGACGCGCCGCAGCCCAAGGTCGGCGACCGCGCGCAGCACGGCGACCTGGAGGGCGAGGCGCTGCAGGTCCTCATTGGTCCGCTGGGAACGCAGGTCCGCGACGGCCGGCAGCATCAGCAGGTTCGCCAGGTCCTCGTCGGTGACGACCGGCACCAGCACCCGGTAGTCCGCGACCCAGCCCTCGTCCTGGGCCTGGACGTAGGTGTAGGGGGTGATGGGCTTGCCGAAGACCCGCTGGTCGTCCATGGAGTACAGGGCGGGCGCCGCCGTGCCGACGACCAGGTCGTTCAGGTCGTCGGAGCCGGAGCGCGGGGCGGCGATGCGGGGGGTGGCGGTGAAGTAGAGGCGGCGCAGGGCCGGGACCTTGTCGTCCTCGTGGATGGCCGCCCACGGCTTGTCGACGGCGCCCGCGGTGCGGTGGGCTTCGTCGATGACGACCAGGTCCCAGGCAGGCAGGCCGAAGTCCCTGTGGGCGCGGACGAGGCGTTCCAGGGAGGCGTAGGTCGCGTAGACGGTCATCGGCTGGTCGGGCTTGTCCGAGACGATCAGCGCCTCGTTGCCGCCGCTTCCGCGGACGGAGGCGAGGAGGTCGGCGAGGCGGGCGGCGTCGGTGGTGACCTCGGCCTCGATGTGGCCGCCGGCCTCGGCGCGTTCCAGGGCCTCGTCGCGTGAGCACGCCGCGACGGCCAGGCCGCGGCGGCCGAAGCGGGTGCTCCAGGCGTTGGCCGTCTGCTCCAGCAGTTCGATGGTGGGCACGAGGACGAGGACACGGCCGTAGCGGGCGAGTCGGCGGGCGCACTCGGCCGACACGGCGGTCTTGCCGGAGCCGCAGGTCATCTCGACCGTGGCGCGGCCGCCGTTCTTGACCTCCCGGCACGCGGCGGTGGCGAGGCTCTTCTGGTAGTCCCGCAGCCTGGTGATGGTGATCTGCGGGGCGCCGCGGCGGCGGGTCGGCTTCGGCAGTGCGCGGGCCGACTCGCCCAGCTCTCGTTCGGGGGTCTGCGCGGTGGTGGAGGACGTGTCCACGGTCAGGGTTCCTCTTCCGTACGGGTCAGCCGTTGTTCTCGTCGCCGGGGGTGTTCCTGGGGCTGGTGAAGGGGGTCTCGTCCACGGTCCCGATGTCGACGCCCTCGCCCAGGATCCGGACGCTGTCGACGGAATGGGTTCGGGGGTTGTCGTTGTCGTCGTCGCCCTGCGGCAGCTCGGGGTTGCCTTCGTGGTCGAGGTCGTGGTGCTTCCAGGGGTCGAAGCCGCCGGGTCGGGTGGCCGGGCGGAGCTCGCCGCAGCCGGTGCCGCCGATGGTGCACAGCTGGAGGCGTTCGGGGTGGGCGAGGGAGCCACGGGCGTAGCGGTTGCGGACCGCGCTGTCCGTGACGCCGAGGCGCTGGCCCATGCGAGCCCAGGAGGGGGCGGGGGTGCAGACGTCGCGCAGGGCGAGGACGAGTTCGTCGGCCAGGGCGTCGAACGCCTTCTGGGCGTCGGAGACGTGGCCGAGCAGGGCGAGCAGGGTGTCGGCGCGCTGGTCCTCGGGGGCGGCGTACAGCCGGTGGTTGATCAGGGAGAGGTGTTCGCGGGCGTTGAGGGCTGCGCGTACGAGTTCGGTCGTGCGGT
Source organism: Kitasatospora sp. NPDC003701 (assembly GCF_053587085.1). Classification (NCBI taxonomy): domain Bacteria; kingdom Bacillati; phylum Actinomycetota; class Actinomycetes; order Kitasatosporales; family Streptomycetaceae; genus Kitasatospora; species Kitasatospora sp. NPDC003701. The sequence continues at coordinate 56,555 of NZ_JBSFNM010000023.1, read as the reverse complement.
GTCCGCCGGGGTTGAGGGCTTCGTTCCAGGTCAGTACGGCGCGTTTGGTGGTGGAGGTCAGCTGGCGGTACTCCTCCAGGGCGTCGAGGCAGTGGGTGCACAGGCCGGGGCGGGCTTCGACGGGGTCGGCATCGGCGGGCAGGTGGCCGTCGAGGGTCTTGAGGACGGGGACCTGGCAGAACGTCTGCAGGGGGGTCAGCCCGAGGTGGAAGGCGGGGATCTTCTCGTCGGCGGAGGTGTAGGGGACGAGGCCTTCGACGTAGGGCAGATGCGAGGGAAGTACGGGGAGCACGACTCATTCTCCTTGCCATGGATAGCAACTGGCTTGCCAAGTATGGCAAGCCAATCCCTAATGGCGCAACCCTGAGAAGCCGTGATGACACTTAGTGTGATCATCGGTTCATCGCGGCCGACGGGGGCGCGTCGGCAGGATCTTCGCGTCGCGCTCCGACGCCGGGAGCGGACAGCGATGGCCGGCGTGCCAGACCTTGGCCTCCTCCTCGGTGGCGGTGTCCGAGCCGGAGCGCCAGCACGTCCGACAGGTGGTGGTGCGGGTCTCGGCGTCGAAGTCGAACTTCCTGCGCATCGGGGGTGCCTCCTTGGACGGTTGGCCGGAAGTCAGCGACGGGCCGGCGGCGCCGGGACCCACCTGCGGATCTGAAGCCACAGGATGGTGGTGTCCTCGACGGCGCCGCCCGTCTCCACCGGGCGCGCCTTCACCGCAACGGTGTGGGCGCGCAACCGGTCGGCCCGCCCCGCTTCGGATCCGGGTGGCCCGGGGGCGGGCGGGCGCCGGACGGTTGGCCGGTCGTCAGCCGATGGGGACTTCGGTGGCCTGATGGCCGGTGGGAGTCCAGGTGCGGATCTCCAGGTAGACGATCTCGGCGTCCTCGGTGGCGCGGCCGGTCTCCACCAGCCAGGTCTTCACGGCGTGGACGACGTCGCCGTGCGAGGCGGCTACCCGTCGGGACCATTCGGCGGCAAGGAAACCGCCGGTGGCGGAGGAGCCGTAGCTGCGCTCCTGGGTGCCGTCCGCGCGCGGGACCACGCCGCGCCGAACGCCGGGCGAGTCCTCCCGGGAGCCGGCCGGCAGGGTGAAGTAGCGGGACAGCATGCGCACGGTCAGGGCGACCCGGCCGTCCGCCTGCGCCGCGGCGTGGATGACGCCGGCCAGGTGCGCTGCGCCGGACCTGATCGCCTGCCTCCCGGCCCGGCCGGCCATGCTCCCGCCCGGCGTGCCGATCACGTCCTTGCCCCGCACCCGCGCCTTCTGCCCGGTCCTCGTGCGGCGCCGCTGCACGTTCTCCCGCGCGACGGCTGACAGTGCCTCGGGGTCGCGCTCGCCCCCGCGCACCGCGCGCACGACCTGGCGCAACGCGGCGACCATGCTGGCTCCCTTGCCCTTGGTGAAGAACTGGGAGACCAGGGAGGCGTCACGGCCGAGCATCGCGGCGACCTGGCGCTTGGTGTAGCCCTGGTCGACGAGTTCCTGGGTGAGGCGGGCGGCCTCGTTCGGCCGATTCGGGTCGGCAGGGCTCACCGCTCACCTCCGGCGGCGAGTTCGGCGCGGCCCAGGCCGCGCAGCTTCAGGTACTCCTCCTGGGACTTCGGGTGCTCGACCGGGCCGGTCAGGTGCCCCTTGAGGAGGTAGTCGCCGGGCTCCCCCCGGTAGGGCCAGGGCTGGCGCTCGGTCAGGCCCATGCCGTCGGTGCCGAAGTACACGACGCTGCCGGGCTTCGCGTGCAGGGCGCCGGCGTAGCCGATGACCTCCTTGCCCTCGCGGTACTTCATGTCCAGCAGCGCCGCCCGGGCCCCGGACCACACGTAGACGGCCCACTCGGGGTGCGCGTAGGGGTCACGGCGGAAGCCGGCCTGCCGCTGCCAGGTGACCACCTGGTCGTCCTGGCCGAGGATCTCCACCCCGGCGGGGAGAGGCTCGCCAAGGGGGGTGGTGCCGGAGACCAGGCGGGGGCGCTGCGCGAAGCCGCCGAGGCCAAACAGCAGCACCGAGCGGACGGCGCGGCTGGCGAGGTAGGCGGCAGTCCGCTGGCGTTCGTCGGCGTGGGTACGGGAGAGGTTGGTCAGGTCCGCCCAGGCGGCCTTGAGGCGCTTGCCCCACTCGTCGAGCGGCTTGCCGTCCTCGAAGAGCAGGCCGCCGAGGATCTCAATCCGCCACGGCGCGATGTGGTTCGACAGTGCGAGGTGGACCTCCGCCCCGCCCGCCCACGTGGTGAACGTCGCCCCGGGCTCCGACGGGTAGACCCAGGCGCGGTCACCGGTCACCGGGGCCGGGAGCAGGCCGACGTGGTTCCAGCCCGCCGGGACGGTCACCTTGATGTTCCAGTGCGAGCAGGACATCAGCGCCTTGACCTGCTCCTGCTCGGTCATCGCTGCGAACGCGGACGCGGTAATCCGGCGCGGCGTGCCCACCGGGCTCTTCCACAAGTGCTTCGCGTAGGCGAACGTGCGGTCGTACTCGACCAGCGCGGGCAGCTGCTCCGGCACGCGCGGGGGCAGGATCAGCTCGGTGCGGCCCTGGCCGCCGGTGGCGTGCAGCAGGCCCCGCAGCTCCTCGCTGAGGATCGGATAGCCGCCGGCCCACTTGCCGGTCGTCGGGATGGTGCGCGACCACAGGTCCCGGCCGGTCTGCGACGGGGAGCCCATGAGCACGGCGTCGTCCCAGTAGCGGCGCAGCGCCTGCCACAGCAGGGTGAACGCCTGGCGGCAGGTGACGACGTCGGCGCCGTCCGGGTCGAACCACTCCCCCACGGAGCGGATCTCGGTGGTTCCGCTGTCCGGTGCGGCGGCGGGGGCGTAGCGGCCGACGGGCTGGCGCTGGTGGACGAAGTGCCCGGCGAGCTTGTCCCGGCCGGAACCCACGGCGGTGGTCCACCGCTCGGACGGGGTGTTCAGCCACGCGGCGACGGCGTCCTTGAGCGTGCTGTAGCGCTCGGCGCCGTCGTGCCAGGGGGCGCCGGCGGTGACGTAGATCCGCTCCGTGCCCGGCGCGGCCGCGAGGACGGCGTCCAGGATCTCGCCCGGGGTGCGGGCACCGAGGTCGAGGCGCACGACGCGGTCGCGTACGGAGAGGTCGCCGGTCGCCGCGTCGAGGAAGACCGTGTTGCGGGCCTGCTGGACGAAGGCCGGGCGCTTGGAGACCAGGCCGGTGGTCACGGCTTCGAACCGGGCGCCGGCCGGGCCCTCGGGGAGGGCGGGCAGCTCGCGCGGACCGGATGCCGCGGCCGAACGAACCACCATTGCGGCCGGAGCCACCGGAGCCGTCGGGAGGACCGGCGCAGCGGCGACGGGCGCGGCCGGGGCGGGCTGCGTCTCGATCTCGGTGGGCGCCTCGACGGCCGGGGCCGGCTGCTCGACGATGAAGACGGGGCGGGTCAGCGCCGGAGCGACTGCGGTTGCCGACTTGGACGCCGGCGCGGCCTTCGGCGCCTCGACGGACACAGTCTGGGCATCGGCGTGGGCGGCACGGACGGCGGGCGGGGTCGGGTCCAGCAGAGGGGCGATCCGGACGACGTCGCCGACCGGCAGCCCGGACGCCTTCGCGATGGCGTCGGCCTTCGCGCCCTCGTGCGCCGCGAGCCCGGACACTCGGCGCGCACGCTGGGCGGTGAGCTTGTCCAGCTCTGTCTGCGCGGTGGCGACGGCCTTCTCTGCGGTCGTGATCTCGGCGCGCAGCTCGCGCAGGCCGGCGAGTTCGGCGGTGTACGTCTTGCGGTCCATCAGCGAATCACTTCCCCTCGGTGGTGGTGTCGGTGTCGGTGTCGGTGTCAAGGGGGCGGGCGCGGCGGGCGAGGGTGAGCCAGCCGGCCGGGCCCTGGGTGCCGTGGATGTCGGCCAGACCGGCGAGCAGGAACGCGTACGCGCCGCGCCTGGGCGCCCGCGGCTGCGCGGTACCGGACTCCCACTTCGCGAACGTCTCCCGGCGGGTATCCAGGGCTGCGGCCACCTCTGCCTGGGTCAGGCCGGCGGCCTTGCGCAGTCGCTCCCGCTCGGCCGGCTCCGGCAGGTCGCCGCCGTCGCGGGCCTTGGCCAACAGCGCGTCCACCGCCTCGAAAATCTCGGGCATCACATACCTCCTATCTTGGACGGTATCACGAAAGTGCTCGAAGAACGCCTCATTTTATGCTCGCATATCATCGCACTAATGACCTCGGACTATGCTCATCCGGTGCGCTCGTTCCGGACAAGGTCGTAGCAACCCCCGTGAGCATCAGTGGAGTTGACGGAGAGGCGCTGCGGGTGCGTTTCGGTGTGCGCCGTACACTTGCGGCCATGAGCTTCCGCCTCCCCCTGATCCTCGACCACTGGTTCCGCGAGGGACCCGATCCCGCCTCGGGCTACTGGATCTGCGCGTACAGGGGGTGCGGGCGGCACCGGTCCGATCACTTCCAGGCAGAGGGCCAGTGGCTCAACCCGGTGCACGCCTTCACTCCGAAGCGGATCGCGCCCTCCCGCTGCCGCGCCTGCGGGTACCACCGGCGGCACAGCCGGCACGTGCCGTGGAGGTGGGACCAGTACCCGGTACCCGCCCTGGCCGGGCGCGGCGAGCAGCCCTCCGGGCGGCCGGCAGCCGGCTGACACGAGGCCGTTCGACTCCACGACGGTGCCGGACAGCGCGGGCCCTCGGGATAACGACGATCTCCTTGCCCGGCCGGGGGTCTGCTGCTGCGCCTCCGGCCGTTGGTTCGGGTTGTGCGGGCGGGTGTCGGCGCCGGCCGGGCTCTCGCTGGGGCGCCGGAGGGTGCGGCTAGCGGGAGGCACGGGCCGCCAGCACGGCACTCACCGCGGCGGCAGCCACGCCGATCCCCCGGTGCAGGGCCTGGTCGAGCGAGAAGAGCGCGGTCCCGGGGCCCGCCTGGTCGGCTCCCTTCCCCTCGACGCGTACCACCGTGCAGGTCTTGACGTAGTCGCCCTTGCCCAGCATGGCGGCCAGGCGCATCAGCGGGAGGCGCCGGTCGATGACGAGGTGGGTTCCGAGGTTGATGGCCGTCCCGGCCGCCAGCGCCATCGGCTTGATCCTCAGCCCGAGGGCGCGGGTGACCGCGAGGGCGGCGACGGTCTGCACCGCGCCGTAGCACAGGACGTGCCGGGCGGCGCTGATCCGGCCGAGGGTGGTCTCGCTCATCGTCCACACGAGCGGGTCGGCGATGTCCTCGGGACTGGCCGGCGAGCCGTCGCGCAGAACCATCTCGTCGCCGTAGCGGCCCTTGTTCACGGCGTCCCGGCTGGCCTGCGCCCACTGGTCGGCGATGTCGTGAACCCCTTCGAAGGTGACTTCCAGCGCGGTGAAGACGAGGGCCGCGCGGGCGGCGGTGTCCCACTGGGTGACAGCGGGACCGGGCTGGTGCAGCATGGCAGTGCTCCTGTTCCAGGTCTGATCGGGTGTGGAGTCCGGGGCGGCCGCGACGTCTTGGCCGGACAGCGGCCGCCCAGGTAGGTCGGTGCGCAGTTGGTCAGGACTCCACGCCGTACACGTGGCCCAGGCCTTCGTGTGTTGCGGCGACGATGTTCGAGGTCGGGGTTCCTTCCCATTCGCCGCAGGTGCAGCGGCAGATGACCAGGCCGTCCTTCCAGTCGTAGACGCCCGTCTTGTGCGCCGGCTCGACCACGGGCTCGGTCTCCTGCGCCGCGGCCGAGCGCCGGGGGCGGCGCACGATGGTGGTGTCCTTGACGGCCTGCTCCTGGCGGTGCGCCTCGCCCCAGCGTTCGGCCTCGACGCGGTCGACGGTGCGCTCCGGGGAGGTCCAGCCGCAGTTGCAGGCGGTCCCGACGCGTCCGTCGCGGGCGGCGATCTCGAAGACCTCGGTGCGGTGCTCGGGTAGCGGGACGTTCAGAGCGGGGTTGGCGCCGTCGTCGTCGGTGGCCTCGCCCAGGGCGCCGATGGCCCACCGCTCCCAGCCGCCCGGGAACTCCTTGAGGATCCTGTCGCGACGCGACTGGGCGGTCTTGGTCGGAACGCCCATGGCGAGGGCCAGGTCGGCGACGGTTCCCCCAGGCATGCTCGCGTGGGTCCGCACGGCGGCGTCGATGATGCCCTTGATACGCGGCTCCAGCCGGTGCACAAGGTCGTTGATGAGGTCCTCCCAGGACCCCACAGCGGCCCGGCGCAGGCCGTTCCGGTGGCTGTAGCCGGTGCGCAGCAGGGCCAGTCCCCACAGGACGGTGTCCATCCAGTCGGCCATCATGCTGGCGTCGATCCCGACGGCCCGGGATTCTTCCGCGTCCAGGTCGACGGTGTAGGGCCAGGTGTCGGTGAAGGGCGGGCTGTCGTGCGGGAAGCTGGTGGCCCAGGTCTCCCACTCGCCGACCACGGCGGTGACCACTTTGGCCTGGCGGGCCTGGGCGGTGGAGCGGGGGGCGTCCATGGCCCGGGCCAGGTCCCCGACGCTGCCGCCGGCCAGGCGGTGTTCGCGGATAGCGGCGGCGGTGATGCCGGCCAGGAGGGTGGTCCGGGCCGATTCCAGGAGGCTGATCGCCAGGTGCCAGTTCTCGACGGTCACCGGCTGGACCGTCATCGGCTCGGGGTCGTGGCCGGCGCGCCGGTCCTTGCCGGTGCGCAGCAGGGTGAGTGCCCACAGTGCCGTGTCGAGGATCGAGGTGAGTTCGTCGGCGTCGGCGCGGCCGACGGCGCGGGCCTCGGTCGGGAGCAGGTCGATGACGATGTCGGTGCCGTGCTGCGCGGTGGTGCCGTAGATGTAGCGCAGGGCCATGTCGCCCTCCTCAGGCATGGATGAAATCTCGTACAGCTAACTGTACGAGATTTCATCCATGTTCGCTACCGCCTCTGAGCTGCAACAACCTTTTCAGCGCGTTGAATTGACGCCTGATCAGATGGCAGCGCCTCCTGTGCCAGTGTTGGCGCCGGCCGTCTCCGGTGGTTGCCGGGGTGCTCCAGGGCAGCAACAGGCCGTCGCCAATGGAGCGCGGGAGGACGTGGACGTGCGCATGGAAGACGGTCTGGGTGGCGGCCGCTCCGGCGCTGGTGATGACGTTGCACGGCGGCGTTGCGATCTCCGAGACCCGGCGCATCACCGTCGCGCTGACCTCGGGATCGGTCGTGACGTCCGGGACGTGGAGCAGCGGGATCACGAGGAGATGGCCGGGCGTCACCGGGCCCAGGGGGTGTAGGGCCAGAGCGTCCGGCCACCGCCGGACGATGCGGGCCGCAGCGGTGCCGGCCACGATGGCGCAGAAGGCACACCCGGGCGACTCGGCGATCGCAGGACCGCCGGGGGCGCCGCTCCGGCCGCGGGGGAAGTCCGGCTCGGCGTGCGGGAGGGATCCGCTCGGGCTTCGGCCACCGTCAGGCACGGAGTCCGTGGTCTCGGCTCTGGAGGAGACCCTTCTCGACGTCCAGGTGGGCGACGTCGAACGTGATCCCGTGCCAGGTCCAGAGGCGGTGCGCGATCTCCTCCGCCATCGCCACCGAGCGGTGACGACCCCCGACGCAGCCGACGGCGAGCCGGACCTGGCGGAACTTCCGGTTGGCGACGTCGTCGAGCAGACCGACGGCGAACGACACGCCGCGGTCGATGGCGCCGACGGCGCCGGGGGTGTCCAGAACCTGCTGCAGCACCGCGTCGTCCAGGCCGGTCAGCGTCCGCATCCGGGGGTCACGGTGCGGGTTGTAGTACTGGACGGTGGCGTCGAGGGTCAGGTCGGCGCGCGGGACATGCCTGCACTCGGCGGGGACGCAGAGGTCGTGGCGAGCTCCGGAGAACTGGCGGTGGCCGTAGCCGAAGCTCACGACGGTGCCGCGCAGCACGGTCCAGTCCTTCCCGTAGCGGACCTTGGTGCCCTCCGGGTTGAGGAGGAGACGGTCACGCTCGGCGAGAATGCTCATGGTTGTGCACAGCCTTTCGGAGCTCGGGGATCGCTGCGACCGCCGGATGCCGGCGGGAGCGGTTGGGAACGAACCCATTTCATCGCGCCCGCGCAGCATCGGGAAGGGCAACCCGAGGTTTCCTGTTTCCTCTTCGGCCTGCGTCTTCCCCCTTGCCGGCAGGGAAAGTTGGCCTCGGTGACCACGGTAGGGTCAGGCCGCCGGCCCCGTGGGCGATGGCCGGTGCGGGCCGTGTCCGGCAGGTGCGCCGCAATGTCCGCGCGGCGTCGTACGATGGCGGCCGCGGTGGCGACCACCGCGGTCCCGGGACGCTGCGCCCTGGGGTGGCACGCCCACGGCATCGGTGGGCCGGAGCCCGGCACGGCTGCCGGGGTGAGGGTCTCGACCATGCACGGCCCCCGCTCCGGGCGGGGGCTTTCGCCGACGCCTTCACCCCGGGAGATCCCATGGAACCCCTCGTCAAGCAGCTCACTGACGGACGTATTGCCCACGTCCGACCCCTGATCACCGCCTTCGGCGCCGTCACCTACACCGCCGTGGACGATGCCGGCCGGACGATCGTCAGTGGCTGGCTCCAGGAGGCCCACGAACGCGGCGTCCCCGAGACGCAGCGGCCCGAGGGCGGCACGCACCTCATCGCCGGTACGGTCCCGGTGTGGTTCAGCGACACCGAAGCCGAGCGGCTGAAGGCGCTGGGCGCCGAGGCCGAGGCCGCCTTCACCGCGTCCCCGGAAGGGCAGCAGCTTGTCACCTGGCGTCGGGACCAGGAGCAGCTGCAAGCGGCGGAGGCCGCCGAAACGGCGGTCCTGCGTACGCCCGAGGGCAGTGCCCTGGCTTCGAAGCGGGCAGGCCTCCAGGGTGCGGCCAACGCGATCGCCGCAGCCGACGACGCGCAGCGGGAACGCGCCGAGGACAGCGGTGAGCCGGGTCACTACTACCGCGTGCAGCAGCCGGCCAACGAGGCGAGGCTCTCTGAGGCCCTTGCGCGGCTGGATGCCTTCGACGTGCAGCACCCGCAGATCGCCGCGGCCCTGGACGCGGAGAAGCGGGCGCGTACGCGCAGGTTCCTGGAGACCGACTGACGGCCCGCCCCGGCACCCGCAGCAGGACCGGAGCACGCGAAAGCCCGCCGACCGGTCGGCGAAGGCCGACGATCGACGGGCTTATGCGGTGAAACCCGCTAGGGGCGCGGGCCGGGCCCTCCTGGTCGGTCCGGCCGCTCGGTGCGGGACGTGCTCAGGCGGGCGCCGTGGCGCGCAATGCCTCCGGGTCGTGAATGACAATCGTGCGGTGCCCGGTGGTCACGATGCCATTCCCGCGCAGGTGCCCCAGTGTGCGGACGATCGCCTCGCGGGAGGAACCCACCCACTGAGCCAGCTCCAGCTGGGTCAGCGGGAGCCGCACGGCACCCGTCGCCTCGTCGGTGGCGCCGAGACGGGGCGGGTTCTCCTCGACGTCGGGTGAGCGCTCGCCCATCACGGTAGGGCACGTCGGTCGCGGAAGGGCGGTCAGGCAGGGGCACGCCGCCGGGTGCGCGCGACGATTGGCCGCGGGCACCCGGCCGGACGCCGTTCAGGGCCGGGCCCACGGGTCGTCGTCGGGGGCGCCGACCACGTCGGCCTCGATCTCCACGTAGCCAAGGCAGGACTGGGACCAGCCGTCGTCGTCGGTGAATCCCGTGCCCCCACAGGCGGCGCAGTCCTGCGGGTGGGGCAGGGCCGGGTTGCCGCGGTCGCACGCGTCCGGCTCCTGGTGGACCGCGACGCCGTCCTCGTGGATGTAGGTCATCACGTACCCCTGCCCGCCGCAGCCTCCCGCGCAGTCCCAGGGGTGGGGGCCCTCGGTGAGCCAGGCGCGGTAGGTGACCCGAAGCCAGGTCCGGGCGGTCTCCTGCTCGGCGACGCCGATGCCGTCCAGACGGCGCATGTTGTTGGCGGCCGCGGCGCACTGGGCGGCGCTGTGGATGTCGCGCGGGCTCTGCAGGGCCACGATGTCCAGAGCGACCGCCCGGAACAGCAGGGCGGTGTACTCGTGCTGGCGCATCCGGTCCAGGTCGACTGTGCCGGGCAGGCGACGCTCGGCGGCGACGGCCTGCTCCCGCTGGTGGTACTCGATCGCGTAGTCGGACATGAGCCGGCCGACGGACGGCAGGTCGGGGTAGGCGTGGCGGACGGCTGCGCAGGCGAGCGCCTCGGTGACGGGGTCGCTCTCCGGGTGGTAGTGGACGATGTCGGGCGCCGCGTCCGTGGAGCCGGTGACGACGATGCTGATCGGCTGGCGGGCGGTGGCGAGGGCGCGCACGGAGTAGGCGGTCTGGCCGTCGCCGGTGTCGGGGGTGAGCGGGTTGGTCGCGAAGAGGGTCACGAGGGCTCCTGGGCGGTCGGATCGGTCAGGGGATGAGTGCGGCCGGGGCCGCACCGGGGGAGGCAGTCGGTTGCGGTCCAGGGGTTTGTTCTCGGGCCGGGGGGTGCCCGGTCCGAGAACGGTGATGCGGTCACAGGGCCCGCAGGCGGCGGGGGCGAGCCGGCGGCGGGTTGCCCGGGTCCGGCCAGTCGTCGGCCGACAGGCCGTAGGCCGGCGGCGACCAGGTGGCCGGAGCGTGCCGCCGGTAGACCTCCTCCCACGGGGCCTTGAAGAACACGGGGAGGAGGCCGCCGCGGTTGGGGATCGGTGGGGGTGCGGCGGCGTTCTGTTCGCGCAGTTGCTCGGTGACCCGCTCGGCGTGGTCGGCATGCCGCCGGCAGTACCAGTGCGCGGTCGTCCATCCGGTGCGCGGGTCCAGCTCCAGCACTCGGTGGTGCGAGTCGGCGCCGCAGATCTTGCGCTCGTTGCGGAAGTCGACCGGCGGCACGTAGCCCGGGGGGACGTGCACGACCGGGGCGGGAGGGCGCCGCAGCGGCACGACAGCCTCGTCGTTGTCGGCCGGGGCGGTGGGCCTGGGCCGGTACACGTACGGACGAAGGCGCGGGGCCTCGCAGCCCGGCGCCTGGCTCGGGCCCCGGTCGCCGGCCTCGCTGGGCGGCTCGTAGCGGGGGGCGTCGTCGGCGACCAGGCGCTCGAAGCGGGGTGCCCCGATGGCGTCGCGGCCCAGCACCCGGGCGGCCCGGTTGAGCACGTGGCCCTTCTCGACACCGGGGGCGAGGAAGAGACCGTAGGCCACGGCGAGCAGCAGTTCCCGCGCCGACGGGGTGGCTCGCCGGTCGCAGTAGATGCGGTGGACGACCTCGGCGTACGCCTCGGCCCGGTCCAGGCGCGGCGGTCCGTCCGCCGTGCTCGCACGCGGGCTTCCATCCGGCGGACCGTCACCGCCCGCCTGTGTGGGTGCGGGGCCGGCGGGCACGGTCCGGCTCGGCGCGGGGAGTTCGGTCACAGCGCCCTCCTGTCGCAGTCGACGAGGCCGTCGGCCGTGCGGTGCGGCTCGAAGCACCCGGCGTGCGGGTCATCCGCCCCGTCCCCGCCCCCGTCCTGGTCCTCGTCTCCGCCCTCGTCCGCATAGTCCTGCGAGGCCCATTCGGCGGTCGCCTCGATGTCGAGCTCACCGTTCCCGTGGTAGACGAACACCGAGCCGTCGGGGCCCGTCTCCGTGTACGACGGCAGGTCGTCGTCGTCGTTCTCGTCGCCGCTGCCGTACGTACGGCGGCCGCATGACGGGCATCCCCAGACCAGCTCCCCGCCGACCGACAGCGGGGCGGTGCAGCCCGAGCAGTCCGGGCACGCGGGCGGGGGCAGGAGGCCGGCCACGGCCTCGTCGGCGGTCGGCGCGTCGGCCGTCGGCGCGTCGGGCGTCGTCATCCCTGCTGCTCCTCGATCAGCTGCGCCACGGCGGCGGCCAGCACGCCGTTCTCGGCGGCTTCGTCCGCCTCCTCCAGGCGCATCAGGACGGCCGCGACGGTCACCGCCGGATCGGCCGCGCAGACCTCCCGGAGTGGGCGGTGCAACTCCTCGTAGCCGGTGGCGAGGCCCGTGTGGTAGCGACACAGCCCCTCGGCCTCGTCGCAGGCCGGGCACTCCTCCCAGTGCTGGGAGTGCGGCGCGATCTCCATCGGCACGCGGCTGACGGGCTGCAGCTCCAGCGCGGCGTGCGGGCGGGCGACGCCGAGTTCGCGCTGGGCCCAGGTGTCGGGCAGGGCGCGCAGGTGCATGGCGAGTGCGGCCGCGACGGCGGGCTGGTTCTCGATCAGGTTCTGCCACAGCGCTTTCGCGCTGGTCAGCGGGTCGGGTGATGTCGTCATCACGGGTCCTTCCGGGAGGATTTGGAGAAGGGGTCGGGGCCGGCCCGTCAAGCGGCCCTGTCCGAGCGGATCTGGGCGACGTAGGCCAGGCAGCGCCGGCACGTCGCCGGTTCGTCGACCGGCTCGTCCACCAGCTGGAGCGGCCTGGCGCGGTTGGGGGTCTCGCACAGGGCGCGGCCGGCGAGGTGGCGCCGGCCGCGCCCCGAGGCGGCCTCGCTGATCGGCACGACGTGCCGCAGGCGTTCGCGGGCTCCGCCGCGTACCCGGCCGTGGCGGTTCTCCCGCACGACGACCTTCACCAGGCAGCCGCGCACCGCCACGGCCCACTCGTCGGCTTCGGCACGGTGCCGCTCGGCGGTGCGCTGCTCCCGCAGGACGCGCATCGTCTCCGCCGTCCGGACCCGCTCCTCGGCGGCGGCGTGGTCGGCGAGCTGGGCGCGGGTGACCGGCGGCTCGGGTTCGGCCTGCATCGCGATGTGGAGCAGGTACAGGGTCGGCCAGTGGCCGATGGAGAAGTCCGCGGTGCCGGTGACGGCGGCCGCCCAGTCGCGGTTGTGGAAGTACCGCGTGGCGTGGACGAGCGCCGGGTTCACGAACGGCCCGGCTTCGCGGCGTGCGCGGTCGCGGAGCTCGGTGATCTGCTCGTCGGTGAGCCGGGTCGGCCGGTCGGGGTCCACGGGGCCGGGCAGGCCCGGCCCTTCGGGCTCCTGGTGGGCGAAGTGGAGGTCGTTTCCCATCGGTCAGGCGTCCAGGAAGTCGGGCTTGGGGCTGTGGTCCACGAGCTTCTCCAGGGGCGTCGTGCTGTTCGCGACCTCCAGCAGCCAGTCCCCGTGGCACACAGCGCCAACGCGGCACCAGCACATCAGGGTGCGACCGGCCAGCCGTTCGCGGATGGTCCGCAGGAACTCGATGTCGTGGGTGCGGGAGTTGCGGAAGCTCGCGACGGCCTGCTCGGCGGAGAGCGGGCCGTGCGGGCGGCGGTCGATCCAGCCTCCGGGCAGGACGGTCCAGCCGCGGCTCTCGCCGGTAAGCCAGGGGTTGCCCCATACGCTGCCGCGGCCGACGTAGGCGGCGCCGTCGGGGGCGCGCCAGCCCTTGGTGCGCAGGCGCTGGATGCGGGCCGGGGCGGACGCGGGTGCGGCCGGGAGGGCCTGGGAGTGGTCGGTGCCGGGGGCGGCCGGGTCGGTCGCGAGGATGTTCAACAGGTCTCCCGGGTGGTCGGGTCGGGCCAGGGGCCGGTGCGGCCCGGGGGCGGGCCGCACCGGCGAGGGGGATGTCAGGAGCAGCTGTTCGGGCAGCGGGCGGCGTAGGGCAGGGAGCCGAGGACGGCGTCGCGCAAGTCCGTCGCCGAGAAGACGGACACCCACGCCGGTCCCCCGCAAATCGGGCAGCCGATCCGCACCTGGTGGTCGACCTCGCCGGGGTCGTCCTCGTCGGTCCACCGGATCAGCAGTTCGTGACCGCCGACGGCGAAGGCACCGGTGCGGTAGCCGCTCTCGTCCTTGCCGTCGTGACGGGTGAACAACTGGGCCAGGTCGCGGCCGAAGACCCGCTCGATGTGGCGCTCCGGGTTCGCGTCCTCCCATGCGGCGCTGCGCTGCAGGACGACGTCCAGGACGGGCAGGTCGCGGGCGCGGTGTACGGCGGTGAAGCCTTCGGCCACGAGCCCGGGCAGGCCGTTGGTGAGTTCTTCGTGCTGGGCGGTGATGATGTCCGGCGGCACGCGGCGCTCGCGCGCGGCGTTGCGGGCGAGAGCGGTTTCGAGGTCGGCGTCGACGACCAGAGCGACGACCGGTGTGCGACGGTGCCGCGCGAGGGCGAGGAGGTTGAGTCGTACCCACTGCTCGCTGTTCACGGCGTCGACGATGGTCGGCACCCGGTGTCGCAGTCGGCTGTCGAGCTGGCTGTGGAGCTGCTTCCAGGCGGTGCCGGAGACAGTCTGGTCTCCCGCGTCGCCGGTGAGTACGTCGCGCAGGCGATCGGCGCTGAGGACGTCAGCCGGGCGGAAGAGGCTGGCGGCCAGGGTGGTCTTCCCGGCGCCGGAGATGCCGAGAAGAACCAGGAGGCAGTCCTGCGGCAGCCCGAGGGCGGCGAAGGTGCGGCGGGTCTCCTCGGTGCTCACTGACCGGCCTCCGTCGTCCCCCGCAACGGGAAGGTGGTGCCTTCGAGGGGGGCGGCGGCCGCCGCCGTGGCGAGGCCCTGGAGGAACAGGGTGCGGGAGATGCCCGGCTCGATGCCGCGGATCAGCCCGGCCTGGAAGTCACCCAGAGCGGCCGTCAGCACCATGGCCAGGCGGGCCGCGTGGTTGTAGGCGTCTAGCGGGTCGGCGGGGGCCGTCGACGGCTCCGGGGCGTCCTGCGGCTGGTGGCGCAGGGACCTCAGGGCCTGGAGGGCCTGGTCGAGGTCGAGGCCGGCGCCGGGCTCGGCCAGCAGGCGCAGCACCTGCTCGACGTTGGCGAGCACTGCGTCCTCGACGTCGTCGGTGAGCTCCCCCAGGAGGTCGTCGTCCAGGTGCGCGCTCGCGCCGTAGGTGACGAGGGTGGTGCGCGGGTCGATGCGGTGGTGGTGGTGCATCCGCGGGGCCTTTCGGGTGGGAGGGGCGAGGCGGGTCAGCAGCGGCCACAGCCGGTCGTTGCGGCCCCACTCGGGGTCGGCGAGGGTGATCTGCCGGGATCGGGCGGCCTCGCGCAGGGCGTCGGGGTGGCAGCCGGGCAGGAGGTGGCGCAGGCCGGACCGGTCCCGCCGGGGGCCGAACTCGGCCTCGGGTTCCCCGTCGCAGAGCGAGACGGTGACGCCGCCGAAGCCGTAGCGGGGCGTGAAGGGCGGGAAACCGTAGTCGGTGACGGTCAGTCCGGTGGCGCGGGCCGCGGCGGTCAGGCGCCGGCGCAGGCCGGGGTCGGTGACGAGGACGGTGACGGCCGCGCGGCGTGCGCGGACTTGGCCGTCGGGGCCGGCGGCGGGGGCGGCGCCGAACTGGGCGGCGACGGTGAGGAGGCCGGCGCGGTTCGCGGCGGCCAGGACGTCCCGGGGGCCCGGGGACGCGCCGAAGGGAACGTGGGGCAGCGGTTCGGCGGGCGGGTTTGCGGTGCGTCCCTCCAGCCGGTCGGCCAGGGAGCGGGCCGCGTCGGTGAGGGACGTGCCCTGGCTCTGCCGGGGCCGGGCGCCGGCGGGTGCGGCGGACTCGGGTTCGTGGATCGCCATCGACGGGGTCCTCTCGGTGTGCGGGTGTCGGAGCTCCGAACGGCCGGTTCAGAGGCTGCGGGTCCGGAGTCGGGGTCGTGCCGTCCGCTCGGGGACTGGCCGCGGTGGCCGGTCCCCGAGCGGACGGCGTCCCGCTACTGGGCGAGGTGGTCCAGGGCGGCCTGCAGCAGAGGCCGGTGCGCGGTGTAGAGGGTGCGTCCGTCGGCGGTGATCGCGGCTTCGAGCTGGTCGAGGGAGGCGAACGGCCACCAGCCCGCGTCGCGCGCGTCGTCGGCGCCGGTGGCGGGCACCGTGGCGGGCAGCTGGATGAGCCCGTAGGCGGACGCGACCCAGGCCTGGTCGGTGTTGCGCCAGTCGTTCACGACCTGGCGGCCCAGGATGACCGGCTGATGGTTCCTCAGGTCCACGCCGGTCTCCTCCAGCAGCTCGCGGAGCAGGGCGTCCTCGACGGTCTTGTCCTTCTTTTCGATCATGCCGCCGGGCGTCGCGGCGACGCCGATGTCGTCCCGGGTGATCAGCAGGACCTGCCGGTCCGCGCCGGTCCCGGCGACCACGATCGCGTCGGCCGCCGCGTTCTCACCCCACTTGCCGAGACGGCGGCCGATCTTGCCGGTGCGGCCGGCGGGGTTGAGCGGCAAGCCGCGGGCGTCCAGCTCGAACCGCACCATCGCGGCGGCCTGGCGCGCGGGCCAGTTGGTCACGGCGTCCGGGGTCGACGCGGCTTCGGCCCAGCCGGGGACCTTCGTCTCCAGGGCCTGCGGCAGCAGCTCCGGCGGCGTGACGTCGGTGGGCTTGTAGGGGTCCATGAAGGATTCCTCCTGGTCGTGTGGTTCCTCAGGGAGCCCAGGGGCACCGTGCCCCGGGGCGGCTGGCTGGCTGGCTGGGGGTCAGGACTCCTGGGGGGCGGTCCTGGAGGCGTTGTACTGGGCGATCCACGCGCTCGGGTCGAGGTTCAGGGCCGCAGCGGTCTCGAAGGCGGCCTCGGTGAACTCGCCGCTGTCGAGCTCGTCGGAGATGGCGGCGGCGAGCTCGTGCGCGCGTCGGGGGTCGATCTCCTCCAGCGCCCGCAGGGCCCGGACGGCCACGTGGGAGGAGCCGGCCACCGCGAGTACCGCGTCCGCCAGCGCACCGTCACCGACGTGGCGGGCGTCCTTGATCGCCTCGTCGGCGACCACCATCCGCCGGAGCATCTCCCACCGGATCGTGGAGAACTCGTCGTCGCCGTCGGGCAGCGGCAGCACCTCCACCGGGCGGCCGTCGGCCGCCGCAGAGGCGTGGGCCAGGGGCGCCTGCCAGCCCATGGCCACCGGCGCCTGCACGCCGACGAAGTCCTCCCCCACGACCAGGAGGCTGCCGTCGTGCTCGGACACGCCGAGCCACACGTAGTCGCCGACGCCCTTCCAGCGGCGCAGGGTCGCGGTGTCGAGGGCGATCGGCTTCGGCGCGGTGCCGGTGGAGGGCTTCAGGCGGGCGGCGAGGGACGCCCGCCAGCCGCCGCGCAGGGGGAACTTGGCCGCGCTGACGGGCACGCGCAGGCTGCTGGTGAGCGTGAAGGCGTCCAGCCGGTCGGGGGCGACGATCAGGCGCACGTCCTCGTCGTAGCCGCGGTTGCGGGCCCAGGCGGCGAGGCTGTCCGCGTCGTCGCCCTGGAGGGTGGTGCTCCAGGGCTCGCCAACCTCGCCCTTCTCCTCGCTGTCCGGGTCGCGGAGCGCGGCGCTGGCGACGGCCAGGGTGTAGCGGGAGGTGGTGACGGCGTGCAGGCGGGCCGGGTCGGCGTCGAGCAGCGTAACCGAGCCCGGCCTCCAGTCGGTGGGCGTGCGGCGGTGGGCGGCGGTCTGGTCCAGGATCCGGGCCAGCTCGGCGGCCCGCAGGGTGGTGGTGATGGTCATGGCGGCCTTCGGCTGGGTGTGGGCAGGGGCGGCCTGCCGGTCGACGTGGCCGTGGTGAGGTGCGAAGGGGGGCGGGGTGGTGCCGGGTCCGCGCGCTCGCTGCGCCGCGGCCGGCTGGTCGGCGCGGCTGGGGCGGAGGGGGCGGCTGGGCCGATGGTGCGGGCGGCGGCCGCTGTGCGGGGCGCCCTGCGAAGGGTTGCTCCCGAAGTCTGTCGGGGTTGCGGTGTGGTGCCCGCCGGGGCGGGCACCACACGGGGTTCGGCCGCGGTCAGCCGGCGCTTTCGCCGCTCTCCGGGCCGGTCCAGCGCTTCAGGTTCCGGCGCAGGTGCTCACGGCTCACCTTCATGGTGGCCGCGACCTCGTTCTGGGAGCTGACGTCGATCTCGGCCTTCACCGCGAGCCAGTACTTCCGCTGGGCTGCGGCGATCTCCAGGTCCAGCTGTTTGGCCGCGGCGGCCAGACGCCCCTGGGGGGTGTCGGGCTGCTCGCGGCGGGCGGGGGTGTTGTCGGGGGCGGTCATTGGGTTTCTCCGGATCAGTCGGGGACCATGGTGGTGGGTCCCGGCCGTCTGGATCGGGTCCGGTGCCTCGGGGCGGCCGCGTGGCCGGCCAGCTCAGTCGGCCGCCCCGAGGTGGCTCAGATGCGGTGGCGCGTCTTGCCGGTACGGGAGTTCGCCGTGAGACGGACCTGGGGGACCCGGGTGAGCCCGTTGGTGTTGATGTCGCCGTTGACGGTGTTCAGGGTGACGGTCGCGGGCCGGTTCACCCCGGACTGGGTGCGGATGTCGATGTCGCCGGTGGTGGTCGTCGCGGTGAGCTCGCCGCCCCCGAATCGGTGGACGTCGATGTCGCCCGTGTCGGAGTGCAGGACCGCGCTGTCGCGCGTGTGCCCGAGGGCGATGTCACCGGTGATGGTGCTGACGGTCGCGGTGCCGATGTCCGCCCGGGCGGCGGACAGCGCCCCGTCCGCGAGGACGGCCTCGACCCGGCGGAAGTCGCCGTTGAGCGTGAGGGAGGCCTCGCCGCTGCTGGTGAAGGCGACCTCGCTGCCGGGCGGCAGCTGGATGTCGACGCGGATGGTGCCAGGCAGGCCGTTGACCCGGGTGCCCTCCGGAACGACGACCACGCCGTCCCGGACGATGGCAACTCCGTTGATGTAGAGGGTGCCGTCGTCCATCTGCACGTTCCCGAGGCCGCTCTGGGAGAGGACGGCGCTCCGGACCCCGGTGCCGCTCCACCTGACGCGGGACGTCGCCGTGGAGGAGCCGAAAGCGGCGGCGTGCGGGGCGGCGAAGGGCGACTCGACGGCGTTCCGGACCCCGCCGAAAGTCCGGAGGTTCCCGGTGCCACTCCACCTGACGCGGGACGTGGCCCTGGAGGGGCCGATCGCGGCGACATGCGGGGCCGCGATCGACGCCTCACTGTCGTCGGTGCTCGGGATCTTCACCTTCAGGGTGTCGCCGTACTCGACGAACCTTGTGCCGATCACGGCGTCGGCGATCGTGCCCTGGGTGTCCGCGGTGTGCACGGCAACGGTGGCACGGCTGACGCCGGGACTGGTGCCGACGGTCACCATGCCCCTCAGGACCTCGATCTCGACACGGATCGAGCCAGGGGTTTGGGAGATGTGGTTGTTCTCGGTGGTCATGGGTGCCTCTCGGTTCTGCCCCGGCTGGACTGGGGCTCGGCGCCTGCGGACAGGCAGGAGTTGTCGCGGTGCGGTGAGCGCAGCGCCGGCAACAAGGGGCGGGCCGCGGATTGTGGAGGTCCGCGCCCTGACACCCCAACTATGCCACCGAAATGGTGGCCATGCAATCAGTGGCCACCATTTCAGTGCCTATTGCTTTGTCGGCACCAATGGCGTGCCGACCGGGTCGGCGCTCGCTGCTTCCCCGGCCCGTAGACGATCCGGCAGGGTGTCAGGCCTGGACGGCACCGGCCCGGCCGCTGGCGTAGGTGTAACGGAGCCAGGACAGGGCCTCTCCCCCGTCGGCGGGGGCCAGGCCGGCCAGGGGGCGCAGGCCGTTGGCCGCCTCCACGCAATCGTCGACCGAAGCGGGCTCCGCGCCGTCCCGCAGCGACGCGACGTCCAGCGCCACCGCGTGCGCCAACAGGTAGGCGTGCTCCAGTTGCACCGAGGACAGGTCGGCGCCGGTGCCCCCGATCGCCGTACCGGCCCGGTCCCCGGCGGACTGCCAGAGATGGAAGGCCTCCTGCGAGCGCCGCAGCAGCAGAGGGAGCGGGAGGAGCTCGCCGTAGGCGCCGAGCACGGCGGCGTCGCCGGCGGCGAGCGGGCGGACACGGGCACCCGCAGCAGCGGGGTGGTAGCTGACCACCGTGCCGTCGGGCAGTGCCAGGTCCAGGCGACCCCGGGCCTGGGCCAGGAGGAAGATCGTCTCCTGGAGCTGGTCGGGCGGGGTGTCGACGGTGACGGGAAGAACGATGACAGGCTTGACGGGACTCGCGTGGGTGGTCACCGGGCCTCCTGTGAGGGTGGGACGCGGGAAGTGCTGGGGCGGGATGTTGCCCGGCGGCCGGAACCGAGCCCAGCCGGGACGGGACCTACCGGGCGCGCAACGCGTCGGCGCGGTCCTGGTAGATCCGGGAGAGGTGCGGGTGGGTGGTACCGGCGGCGGCCTCCTGGAAGGCACGCAAGAGGCTGCGCCGGTCGGTGTGCACGCGGCGGTCGGGCGCCGGGTGCACGGTCCAGGAATCGGTCTCGTCGAACGGGTCGAGCGGCTCGGGTGTGCCCGGGGCCGGCTCGATGGGTGGCCGCGGATAGCGGGGGGCCACGCGGCGGGCGGCGAGGGAGCGCAACAGCGCCGCGGCCAGGACGCGGCCCGGCTCGGCCGTACGCTCCCAGGCGGTGATGGTCATGCCGGGCTCGGGCAGGTGCTGAGCGATGACGGTCAGGACGTCGTAGCGCAGGCGCAGGTCCGGGGTGTGGTACTCGACGGCGGCGACGATGCCCTGGCCGGGCCGGCCGGTGTCCGGGCCGTACGTGTGGGTGTCGAGCCGGTCGGCGGCGCGCTCCAGGGCGTCGGCCAGGGCGACGGGGTCGGTGACGGGTGCGAGGGCGATCCTGCGGTGGGCGGCGGCGACGGCCCGCAGCTCGGCCCTTGTGGGGCGGTACGGACTGCGGGCGCCGTGGTCGCGCAGCGCTTCGAAGCTCTGGCGGGTGAGCTCCCGCAGCAGCTGGGCGCTGCCGCGGGCGGCGCGGGTGAGCTCGGCGCCGAGCGAGGTGTGCAGGGAGCGCTCCAGGATCCCGGCGACGATGTGCGGGTGCATCAGTGCTCCGTAAGGTGTTCGGCGGCCGGGCGGGCCGCGCGTCCGGCCGGCCGTGGGCGGGCGGGAATCGGTCCGGGGTGGGCCGGCGGGGCGCACGGGCCCCGCCGGGCGGTCGAC
Organism: Kitasatospora sp. NPDC003701; assembly: GCF_053587085.1. NCBI lineage: Bacteria > Bacillati > Actinomycetota > Actinomycetes > Kitasatosporales > Streptomycetaceae > Kitasatospora > Kitasatospora sp. NPDC003701. Next base: position 35,968 of record NZ_JBSFNM010000023.1, on the reverse strand, counting down.
GGCGGGCTGCGGGCCTAGGCCAGGCGGTTGGCCGGGCGGAAGACGACATACGGCTCGGCGGCGGGCTCCAGCTCGGCGGCCGCCCGGGCCATGGCCGCAGCCGCCGGCTCGGTCTGCCCGTCGGCCAGGGGCTCCAGGACGGCGAGCACGTCGGCGCCGGTCTGGACGGTGGTGTCCCGGCCGTCGGAGCTGACCGTGAACCGCTCCTCCCACGGCACGGCAGTGCGCACTCCGTCCTGCGAGCGGGCGGGCCGGTAGCGCAGGACCGCGCCGAACGGCAGGTCGAGGGTGGCCGACCCGTCCGGGGCTCCGGCCCACTGGGCGCGCTCACGCAGCGGGCCGTCGACACCCAGGATGCCGGCGGCGTTGATCCGCGCGTCGTATGCGGCGGCAACGCAGGCTGCGCTCTCGATGTCCCGCATCGTCAGCTGCGCCCCGGCCTCCGCCTCCTCGCCGCCGGCCACCGGCGAGGTGTGCGGTGCCACGAAGACGGGGTGGCGGTCGAGGGCGGAGCGGCGCAGGGGGGCCAGCGCGGTGTCCAGGATCTCCTGGGCGAGGACGGCGGCGCCGATCGCGGCGAGTGCCGTCGCCGTGATCCGCTCGTCGGCGGGGCGTCGGCCCCGCAGGGCGCGGTGGACGGCGAGACCGGCGGCGGCCGCACCGGCGACGGTGGCGAGGTTCTGAGCGGCTCCGAGGGCGGCGAGCCGGGCGCGCTCGGTGGCGGTCGGCACGTGGTTCACGATCATGGGCAGGGTGCTCCCGGGGCTGACGGGCCACCACGTCGGCGGCCGGTGACCCCAGTGGAGCCCGTGAGCATTGGTGGAAACCTTGGTGGACGACTCGCCGCGGATACCGGTTCGGACACGGCGCCCACCAATGCTTTGACCTGCGGTTTCACCGGCGCGCACCAACCTTGGTGACGGGTTGAACGGCGCCCGGAGCAGCCACCAATGGTTGCGCCCGGCCCCTCGGCGCTGCGCCGGGAGCGCGAGGCGGGGCAGGTCGTCCGGCGAGTCGGGCAGTCCCGCGAGAGCCGTGTCCCAGCCGGTGAAGTGCTCGCCTTTGTCGTCCACGTAGACGATGGCGCCGGGCTTGGTGTTGCCCACGAGAATGACGTGCTCGGTGGTCCAGTAGTTGATCTCCTCCCCCGGCCGCAGGACGACCTTGCGGTCCAGGTGGTCCCTCAGGTACTGGGCGACGGTCTCGTGGTGATCGCTTCCCCGAGCGGTGATCACCGCGATGCGCCAGCCGCCGTCCAGGAGCGCGCGAATCCGGTCAACGGCACCGGGCAGGGGCGCGCCGCGCATGCGGCCGCCGTCCCACGGCCCTTCCGGGTGGATGACCCCGTCGAAGTCGATCACGAGAGTGCGGGCGGAGGGCGAGTTCACGGCGGCGAGGTTGACGGCGCGGGAGAGCAGGGCGTTCACGGGTGACTCCTGGGTGAGGGTGGGCCGGGGCCCGGCGGGCGGTCCGCCGGGCCCCGCGGACTGCAGGGGAGTTCAGGACCGGGTGCGGGGCGCCGGCACCACCAGGTGCACCGCCGGGGCACTCCGCCGGCAGGCGCAGACCTGGGCGGTCAGCACGACGGTGAGGGTGTCGTGGACGATGACCCGCGGGCGCAGGGAGACGGCGAGGCCGCGCAGGGCCGGGGCGCACACGGCGGCCAGAACGGCAGCGGTGAGCGCGGTGGCGACAGGGCGACCGCCGTCCGGGCTGGCCTGCCAGACGGCCGCCAGGGTGCCCGCCGACCAGCCGGCCCAGGCGAGCCGGGCAGCGGTGGAGCGAAGGGCGAAGGACAGCACGGCGGTTGTCAGGCCGGTGGCCGCCCACAGCCGGTAGGCGTCGGCGCCGCTGAGCGGCAGGCCGGCGGTGTGCTCGGCGAGGTAGTGGTGCACGGGCCCGGTGACGGTGCGGGTGATCACGGCCAGCCAGGTGCCGGCGCCGCTGGCGGCGAGGACCTGCCGGACCGCCGAGCAGAGGACGACGGCTGCGGCGGTCGCGCCGAGAAGGATCATCAGACCGGTGGCCAGGCGGACCCAGCGGGCGCCGGCGCGCCAGCCGTGGTCGAGGGCGTCGCGCACGTCCTGGCGGCGGCGGTCGAGGAACGCGCCCGGCGCGGTCGCCCGGCCCCAGCCCTCGCGGGTGGCGGCCTTGAGGGTGCGTCGGGCGGGCCCGGTGGCCGGGCTGGGCTCGGTGGAGGGCGGGTTGGTGGTGGTCATGGTCGGCTCCGGGTCGGTGGTGGCTCGGTGTGCGAAGCGGGCCCGGCCGGGGAGGGCCGGGCCCGCTCGGGGGGGCGAAGGTGGCGGCTGGTTCAGCGGGCCCGGGCCGTGATGGCGGGCGCTTCGGCGGCCTCGGCCCACCGGCCGTCGGTGAGCAGGCGGGCGGAGCCGGCGCCGTAGGCGGGGCCGTGGTTGCCGCTATAGAAGGGGAGGAGCTGCGGCACTCCCCCGCTCCAGCCGTCGTAGTGGCGCCACACGAAGCCGAGCGGGTTGTACGGCTCGCCCTCGGGCATGTAGGCGGCGGTCAGGTCCCACTCGCGGCCGCTGTCGGGATCGGTCCACCGGGTGGAGCCGATCTCCGTCTCCAGGACCGGGTTGCCGTCGGCGTCGACGCGGCGGGCAGGCCAGGTGAGGGTGCACAGGTAGCCGGGGTGGTCCCAGGTGTTCGGGTGCGGCTTTCCGGTGCTGCGGATGTCGACCTGGACGGGCAGGTCCTGCAGGGGCTCGCGGCCGCGCAGTTCGGCGAGCACCAGCTGCGCCCGGCCGGCCTCGATGGGCCGGGTGTAGGGGTCGGTGTGGGTACCGCTGCCCTCGGTGTTGGCGATCCAGCCGCGGAGGGTGGCGTAGACGCGGCCGTCCCGGTCGGGGGCGGCCTCGGTGGTCTCCCAGTCGGCGAGGACGAGCTCGGCGCCGCCGGTGAAGGTGACGGTGGCGTGGTCGCTGTCGGCAATGAGGTGGCGGTCGGTGTTCCAGGACTTCATCGAAGGCATCTCCTCGGGGTGCGGGGTGGTTGCGGCGGGGCGGAGGCGCGTGGGCGGTTCCCGCCCCTGCCGGTGGCGTGGCGGCGGTGATCGGGGGTTACGGGGCCGCCGGGGCGGGCCCGGCGGTGTCGGCGTGGTCCTGGCCGTCGTCGGCGGCGGTGGCCTGCTCGGCGAGGTGGTCCACGGCGCAGTTGCTGCACAGGTCCTCCAGGAGCAGGAGCTCCGGCACCCACACGCAGCCGCCCTCGCACGGGTCGTCCTCGGTGCAGCCGCAGCGCACGCACCGGGCATCAGCCGGGTCGGCGAAGGCCTCGACGAGGGCGGTCAGCAGGAGGCGGCTCGGGCCGGAGTCCGGGTTGGCGAGGGTGACCTGCCAGGCCCGCTCGGCGGCCGCGACCGCCTGTTCGCCCGCGCCCTTCCAACGGAAGCGGACATCCTCCGGCGCCATCCAGCCGCCGACCCAGGTGTACGCCTCGCCGTTGCACGTGGTCACGGCGATGCGCTCGCGCCGGGGGCCGGCCGGGGTGCCGGGGCCGTGCTCGATGTAGAGGAGGCCGTGCCGGGCGGCGGCCTCGCGCAGGGCGGCGAGGACGTCCGGGTCGTCGGTGATCCCGGAGACGGCTTCGCGCTGGGTCCACCAGTCCAGGTCACGGTCGGGTTCGGACAGGCCGGGCTGGGAGCAGTCGGTGACGTACCCGGACCGGTTGCACAGGGCCAGGGCCCGCACCAGCCCGGGGGTCTGGGTGGTCTCCTCGTCCGGGCCGAAGTTCGGCACGTACCCGGGCTGGGAGGCGAGCGTGCCCTCCAGCCAGCGGGCGGTCAGCCGGCCGAGGTCGGCCAGGGATGCGGCGGCCCCCCAGGCGCGGCGGTCGGCGCGGGACATCCACAGGTGCTGCCTCGGCATGGTCACGCCGCCGATCGCAGGGCGCGCCGGTTCAGGCAGGGCGAGCAGTTCTGGGGCTGCGGCGTCAGGACGCCGTCCAGCCAGAGATGCTGGCTGCAGAAGTGCCGGCCGCAGCCGTCCACGGCGCCGTCGCGGGTGCTGGTGCCGCACTGGTTGGCGGGACCGGGGTCGATGCCGGTACCGCAGTCGCCGCAGGTGGTCATGGACTCGATGTCGGGGCCCTGTGCGGTCGGGGCGGCCCCGACGGGGGCCGAGAGAGCGGTGGTGGTCACGGGTTCCTCCAGAGGATCCGGTCGGCCGGTCGGCCGGCAACGCCCCCGAGGGGCGCGCCGCCTGCCGCGCTGGTGTGCGGGCGGGCGGCGCGGGGCCGGGGGCGAAGCCGGGCGGCCGGTCAGATGCGCTGGTAGCGCTGGGCGGCAGGGTCCCAGCGGGCGGCGGTGACCAGGCGGTTGGTGTCCTCGCTGGCGCCGGGGGCGTCGGCGGGGCAGGGGACGAGGCCCATGCCGGGGACCTCGCGCGCCCACCAGTCCCATTCGCGGCATTCGGCGTCGCCGGGCCACAGGCCGCTCCAGGTACTGCGGCAGGCCTCGTCGTCTTCGCCGTGGCCGCAGGTCAGGCGCTGGCGGCCGGTGAGCGCGCAGTGCGCGGTGTCGCAGCCGTCGTGGTGGTGCTCGCCGATGGCGACCTGGCAGTCCGGGCAGAGGGGTTCGGGTTCGGGGTGAGGCACGGTGGTCTCCTGGTGATCGGATGCAGAGGGCCGGCGGACGGGGCCCCGAAGTGCGGGTGGCCGCTCTTCAGGTCAGCCGTTGTGGTTGGTGATGTAGCCGCGCCAACCGGCGGACTGGCGCCCGATGGTGGTGGTGTGGGTGCGGTGCACGAGGGCCAGCACGGTGCCGGTGGCGGTGGCCCCCTCGCCGCTGGCCGTCGCGGCGGGCGAGGTGCCGGAGGCCGCCTGGGTGGTGACGGATCGGAGCTTGCCGAGCAGGCCGGCCACGCCGAGCACGACGGCGCCGACGAGGACCGCGGCCCACTTCAGGAGCTCGCCGAGCTTGTCGGCGTGCGGGGCGACCTCGGCGACGGCGGCGCCGATCATCCACATCGCCCCGCCGGCGGCCAGCGAGGCGATCGAGCCGTAGAGGATGTACTCGCGCACCGCCCGCGGCAGACCGGGGTCGGCGACCGGCGGGGCCGGCGCGGCCGGGGGGGTCATCGCGTCGATGGCCTCGCGGTGGGCGGCGTTGCGCGCTTCGGCGGCGTCGAGGAAGGCGGTCACGTCGAGGACCGGTACGGCCCCGGGCTGGCCGTCGACGATCGCGGGCACGAAGTCGACGTCGTCGTCGCGGTCCCGGCCTACCGCCATTGCGACGATCCGTCCGTCGATCTGCGCGGCCGTGTAACCGGGCTCCAGGAGGTTGACGCGGGCCGGGTCGAGGAGCTGGCCGTTCTCGGGGCTGCTGTTGGTGGTGGACACGGAGGACTCCTTCGGGGGCGGGTCTGGGGGGTGAGGGGTCGGCGGGACGGGGCCCTGGCCCGAAGCCGTGAAGCGGTCGGTGGGCCCCGCCCGCGACGGGGTTCGGCTGGTCCCGACGTCCGGTCAGACCAGGGGGCCGGCCTCGAAGGCCGCCAGCACCGCATGCGCGGCCTGCGGGGCGAAGCTGCGGGTCCCACGCCAGCGGCGCCCGCCGTACTCGGCCGGCTTGTACTCCAGCGACACCTCGACCTGCTCGTCGACGCCCTCGGAGCCGTCCTCGCAGTCGTCGAAGGCGAGCAGCAGGTCGGTCAGCTGCGTCTGGGTGAGCTCGCGCCGTTCCTGGTGGTCGGAGACGTCGTCGGTGAGCGTGAGGGTGACGTCGGTCAGGTCCGTGGCCGGGTCGTCGGTTCCGGTGTCCTGCAGGGTGGTGGGGTCGGGTCGCATGAGCGGCTCCTGTCCTCGATGGCGGGCGGGTCGGGTGGAGTGCGGCGGGGCGGGGTTCACGCGCCGGGCATCGGCGGCCAGGCCCGGAACAGGACCGGCTCGCCGAACGGCAGGGTGAGCAGCCCCGTGCCGGGCAGGACCTGGTCCTGGCCGCTGCTCCCGGTCCCGGCGAGGAGCTCGATCCGGCTGCCGCCGGCCAGGATCTGGCCCAGCAGGCCGGGCACGGCCGTGTCGGGGCGGTCCGCCGAACGCAGGCTCAGGCCGCCGCGGCGGGCCCAGCGGGCGATGACCTCCAGCTCCCGTCCGATCCGCCGGTCCTGCCGGAGCAGGTCGGCCAGGCCGACCACCGTGAGGGTGACCAGCGGGTGGGCGTCCGTCGGCCGGTAGCCCTTGAGGGTGGGCTGGAGGAGGCCGCCGTGGACGCGGGAGAGGACCAGCTCGCGGGCCTCGGCCAGCAGCTCGACGGCGCGCTCCGCGGTGTCCGCGCACCGCGTCGGCGGGCGGTGCGCGGTGTGGGCGCCGCCCGGGTCCACCGCCCACGGCTCGACCAGGGCGGTGGCCTGCTCGACGTCCCACAACGTGTCGAGCAGCGTGCCGATCCCGCCACCATCACCGGGGAGGCCGGTGATGGTGGCGGGGGTGGCGCCCTCGGAGCTGTACAGCTCCAGGACGGCGTCGCCGCCGTCCGGGTGGCGGCCGATCGCGACGGTGCCCGCGGCGGCGTCGAACAGGGTCTCGGTGCTCGGCCGGGCCGACGGGGACCGCCAGGCGGCGAGCCGGTCGGTGGTGAGCAGGTCGGCCAAGGGGTCGGTGTGCACGGGGTTGTCCTTCCGGGGATGGTGCAGGGCGCGCCGACCGGTGTCGGCGCGCCCTGCGCGGGGTGTTCGGTTGTCGGCGCCGGCCGGTTGGCACGGGCCTTCGGTGCCCGGGGCGCCCGTCTCGGGGCGCGCCCGTGGCTGGTTTGGGGTGTGCCGGTCAGGCGGCCAGGTTGGTGAAGAAGCCGGTGACGGCGCGCAGGGCGTCGCCGATCGACGGCGCCATGGCGGTCTGGGCCAGGCAGAAGCCGAAGACGGTGAAGACGGCCGCCTTCCAGTACGGGACCTGGTGGCGCCAGAGCTGGTAGCCAGCGAGGGCACCGGAGACGGCGACGAGGGAGACGGAGACGATCACGGCTGGACTCCAGGAACGGAAGCAGGGGCGGGAATTGCGGTGGCCGGGGCGGGACCGCGGTGTCGCGGCCCCGCCCCGCGGGGGTCAGCGGCCGAGCTTGTGGAGCGCGGCCAGGGCCTCATCGGGGGAGCGGACGTTGCTGCGCCCGGGGATCGGGCGCTCCTTGCCGCCGCCCTTGCCGCCCGTCTTGGGGCCGCTCTTGCGTGTGGGCTTGGGCTCGTCGTCGATCCAGGCGTCGTCCTCCTCCAGGTCGTCGTCGCCGAACTCGCCCGGGCGGGGCGGCTCGTTCCAGTCGAACCAGAGGTCGCGCTTTTCGAGTTCGGCGATCTCGTGGGGGGTGAGGCCGAAGACCTCGTCGGGGAACAGATGGGCGATGGGCTCGTTGAAGTTCATGAAGAGGGTGCGCAGGACCTCCGGCTTGGAGCGCGGGACGATCCAGCCGACGCCGCCGGTGTTGTCGTCGCCGGGAGGCTCCGCCTCGCCGCTGAGGATCCGGTCGATCCGGCCCTCCGCCTCCGGGGAGAACGACCGCGGCAGCGGCTCCGGGATGTCGTCGGGCGCGACCCCGAGGGTCTTGAACATCTCCAGGACCTTCTTCGCGGCCACCTTGAGAACCACCGGGGCGGGCGAGTTCTCGCGGATGTTCTCCAGCAGCAGCTGCGTGAACCCGTCCTGGACGAAGACGCTCTGACCTGCAACGTGCTCGCCGATCCCGTACTTGCGGCCCTTCACCGTGCCGGACTCGGCCCGGTCCATGATCTCCGCGCCGTACTCCTCGTTCCTCGCCGCCGACAGGAACTCATCCCAGAACACGGTCAGCGGCCGGTACGGGCAGCCGGGCTTCCCGGCCTCCCAGTCGTGGACCTTGCCGTCGGCCCACGGCATCGTGCCGCGGATCTCCATGAGCGCGTCGATGGCCCGTAGCGCGCGCACCATGTACAGGGCGCCGACGCCGTACCGGTTGACGTGCGCGCCCAGCGCGGCGGTCTTTTCATCCGGCGCCTCGGTGACCAGCCAGATCACGGCGCCCCAGTTGGCCTGCGCGCACACCGACAGTGCCATCAGCTGGGTCTTGCCGCCGCCGGACGGGGCGACGTACAGGCCGTGGGCCGCACCGCGGTTGGTGTGCACCCGGTTGCGGGCCGGCTGACCGTTGGCCAGGACGCCGGTGGTGTACCAGCCGTTCTTGTCCGGGGTCAGCAGCTCGCGCGTGGCCGGGTAGAACTTGGCGAGCGGCGACTCGTCCCACACCGCCACCAGGACGTGGCGGCCCTCGAACGTGACGAACACCCGGCCCTCCTCGTGCCGGACTCCCAGCGCTCGGGCCAGCGCCACGCTGTCGACGCGCGGCTCGCCGGCGGAGTCGGGCAGCTGCGCCATCCAGTAGGTGACGCCCCGCTCGTGCTTGCGGACCTGGTTGGTGTACTTGGAGCCGGGGATCGCGTGCTGGCCAATCCCGTCCTCCCACCACTCGGCGACGGTGGGTTTGGTGCGGCGCCGGCGGCGCTCGTCGGGGATCACCTCGACCTCCTGCCAGCCGGGCCCGGCCTGACGGCCGGCCATCTGGGTGGTCGAGACGAACTTGACGTCGTCCTCGTGGACGCCGCAGGCGGCGGCGACGTCGGCCTCGCTCAGTCCGCTGATCGGGCGCCCCGGCTCGTTGGCCCGCAGCAACATGGTGAAGTCGTGGGGCTTGCCCGGGTGCGGTGTGGCCACCACGACGTGGGTCCGGGCCGGATCGCCTGCCCGCTTCCACAGCAGCCTCACGCCCTGGGTGAAGGGGTCCGCGCCGTCGTCGGCGACCGGCTCCGGCACGGCCTCCGGGGCCGCGGCGGTGAGCACCGGCGCCTCCGGGACGGCGGCCAGGACCTTGCGGCGGCGCCGGTGGCGGCCGGTGGTCCGGGCGATCGGCACGACCGCGCAGCACAGCGCCCCCCAGCCGAGGGCCAGCGCCGCGTCCCATCCCCAGCCGGGGATGCGGTAGGTGGCGTAGTCGACGGCGGCGGCCAGGGTCAGCGGAGCGAGCCGCACCAGCCAGCGGCCGGCGCTGTCCTTCTCCGTGCACACCACGATGAGGGAGGCGGCGACGCCGATGCCGCCGGCGGAGGCGACGGTGGTGCCGATGGCTGGGTGGTCGGGCAGGTTCGCGGCCGCGCCGAGAAACGGAGCGGCCGCCAGGTAGAGGGAGCGTTCCAGCTTGACGGCGAGGGCCACCGGGGGAAGTCCTTTCACAGAGCAGGGTGGGCACGCCGTCGTTGGCGTGCCCACCCTCGGGGGGATGGTGCGGTGCGCTACCGGGAGAAGAAGTCCGGCTTCGGGGTGCGGAACCGGCGGCCCTTGCGGACGCGGTGCAGGGCGCCGTAGAGCTTGGCGTGGGCGCGCCGGACCGCGTAGGCGTCCTTCTCGGCCTTCTGCGCGGCGCGGAGCATCTTGCGCACGGCCTTGGCCGCCTCCATCTGGGCGGTCGCCACCTCATCGGTCATCCCGACGAATGTCTCGTCGAGATCGGCGCGGGCGATGGCACCGGCCGCGTTGGAGGCCTCCTTGGCCGTGGCGCGGGCTCGGCGGTCCAGGCCCTCCAGGTTGTCGACGGCGGCGCCCATCGCCTCGATCACCACCGTCAGTTTGTGCTGGACGCCGTCGAAGCTGTGGTCGCCGTCGGCGAGGCCGCCCAGGACCTGCCGGCGCTTGCGGCGACGACGGACCCTGGGCTTCTTGCGGGGCGCGAGAGATGCCTCGGCATCCTGGGATCCGCCGCTGTCGGCGGGGGCGATGGCGCCGCCGGGGTCGGCGACGGCCGGCAGTCTGTCCGCCTGGTCGCTCGTCTGGTCACTCATGGGTGTGTGGCCTCCTCTCTTCTCCTAGTCGTGGTGCACGGCGGCGGAGGCCATGTCCAGGCCCGTCTCGTCCATGGCGGCGCGGTCCTCGCCGTAGACCTTCGCGACCGCGTGGGCGGCCGCGGCGGACACCGTCGCGGCGGTCTCGGCTTCCTTGGACAGGACCTTGGCCTCGTGCGCGGTGACGTCCGAGAGGTCGGCCAGGTCCGCCAGCAGCCGGGTCACCCTGCGGTCGATGTTGTGGCTGCCGGTCAGGTCGCCGCTCATCTCCCGGAGCATCACCGCGAGGTCCTGCAGGTCCTGCACCGCCTTAAGCACCATCTGGTAGTCCTTGTCCGAGTTCACCGCGATGTCAGTCATCAGGAGCAGGTACTCGTCGAAGGTGATGTCGGTGCGGTGCTCACGCGCCATCTGCTGGCGCCTGCGCCTGCGGGCCCGTCGCGTGCGGTCCGACCGGACCACCAGCGACCGCTCGGCGTCGGGGTCCGGCCCAGGTGCGGGCACCTGCACAACGGCCGACTCGGTACCCTCCACGACAACCGCCTCCTCGACGATCACCGCGTCGGTGATGCCGTCTTCGTCCATGCCCGCGCCACCGGAGGCCCGCCCGGTCATGCCCGCGAGGGGCACGGGGTCCGGAGTGGGCGCCGGCGCGACGGCGGGCTCGGTGTCCTCCACGATCACTGCATCGGTGATGCCGCCTTCGTCCGGGCCCGCGTCGGGCCCGGGCTTCGGTGCGGGCGCCACCGGCGGCTCGGCCGGCTCGGTGTCCTCCACGATCTCGGCATCCGGGATGTCGTCCTCGTCGGGGCCCGCGCCCGCCGCGCTGGCGGGGGCCCGATCGGCTCTGCCCACGGTGACCGTGACCGTCTCCCGTTCCGGGTCGGGCCCCGGCACTCCCCCGCCGGGCGGCGCCTTGTCGTACATCCCCTTCAAGAACGAGGCCCAGCCGTCGCCGGTGGTCGCCCCCGGGGGCGGGACCTCGTCGGCGGTGCCCGCCGCGCCGTCATGCCCGGGTCCGGGTTCCGCTTCGGGTCCGGGGCTGTCGGGCGTCGGCCCTTCGGCGGGGTCCTCGTCCTTCGGGTCCTCCGTCAGGTCGGCCTTCAACGACGGGTCCTCGACCTTCAACGACGGGTCGTCGGGCTTCGATCCCTCGTCGTCCGCCTTCAGCTCCGGGCCGCCGGCCTTCACCGCCTCCTCGTCCGGCGTCGACGCCTCGTCGGCGGCCTTCACAGACTCGCCGTCGGGCTTCGACGCCTTGTCGTCCGCCTTCAGCTTCGGGTCGTCGACCTTCACAGCCTTCTCGTCCGGCGTCGACGTCGCGTCGGCGGGCCTCGCCGCCGCGTTGTCGTCGCCCTCCCTGCCGTCGGAGGAGTTCCGGCGGCGCCTGAGGCGCCCGGAGACTGCGCCGGCGAGCGTGCGGGGGGCGTCGCCCTCGCTCGCGGCCTGGCGGCGCGCCTTCCGCTCCGCCAGGCCGTTGCGGCTGTCCCCGTACTTGTCCTCCCAGACCCGCTGCTTGTTCCTGCGCTGCTGCCCGCGGTCCGCGGTGCGGTCGCCCAGGTCGGCGGCCTGCCGGGTGGACTTCCGCTCCTGGTGGGCGCGGGAGCGCTCCGCAGCGGGGCTGGAGGTGGGCGAGCGGGTGCCGCCGTCCGCCGAACTCCCGCCACTTGCGCCCCGACCCCCTCCAGAGCCGTTGTGCCGCCCGCCGGAGCCGCCGGACGACTTCGGAGACCCATCGGAGCCGCTGGAGCCGCCAGAAGAGCCTCCAGGGCCCTTCTTGCCGCCACCGGAGCCCGACCCTCGGTCGCCGCCACGGTCGTGACGCCCGCCCTGCGACCGGCTGTTGTCGCGCCCGCCGCCCGGGCTCTGGTTCGTCGACCCGGGGCCCGGGCCGCTCGGGCTCCGGTTCGTCGACCCGCCGCCCGACCCCCCGGACCCGCCCGGACCCCGGCCCCCGGGGCCGCCGCCCGACCCGCCCGACCCGCCCGACCCGCGCTGCGAACTCTTGTGAAATCCCTTGCCCGGGTCCGCCCCGCCCCTTTGCGCGGCCGCGCCCTTTCCCTGCGCCGCCGTCATGGCGGTCCGGGCGTCGACCTGGGCCTTCTGCAATTCGTTGTGCTGCGCCATCAGCGACATTTCGCGTGCGGTCTGCGCAGTGAGACGCGCGACCTTGTCGGCGACCCGCGCTTCCCGGAAAGGCGCGTGTTCGTCCCTTTCGGCGCGCGCACTGTCGACCTTGAATTGCAGCCAATCGGCGACCAGATCGGCAAGGGAACGGCGCTCGTAATATTCGCCGTATTCTTCCTCCCCGCCCTCCTCGTATTCCTCCACTTCGGATTCGGCGGCCTTTCGGGCGGGAATTCCCTCCGACCGCATATAGGCGGCCGCCTGAGGCGGCTCGGGGATCGCCGGGACGTCCGGCGGGGGCTCGGGGGCCTCCGGCGCCCTGGCGGTGTCCGCGTAGCGCGGAATCGGGGGTGCGACGTACGGCTGGTCGCCGCCGCCCGGGAAGGTGATCACCCGCCCGTTGGAGTCGTCGTCGGACACGCTCGGTCCCTTCGAGGGGGGTTGACAAAGAGTGGGGTCCTCGTGCACGCGTGCACGGGTGCACGGGTGCACGCGATACGCGCGCGCGAGGGCCCCGCCGGCACTGCGGCGGGGCTCTCGTGGTGACGCATGGTTACTGCGGGGGGAACTGGGCGGTGACGGACCTCGCGTACTCCTGGAGGTCGTCCCAGACCCGCGGATCGCCCGCCGCCCGCCGCTGCATCGCGGTCAGGAACAGCCGGATCACGTTGGCCCAGCCGACGAAGACGTCCGGGTGGACCCTGGCCTGCTGCGCCACCCATGTGCGGGTGACGCGGAGCCAGGATTCCGCTGCGCCTTTTTCGTCGCCGCGCCGCTCGATCGCCTGGTTCTCGCCCGCGACGAAGAACTGGCGTCGATTCTCCTGGCTTCGTTCGATTCTGGTCTGCGGCCGCGTCATGCCGACCGCCTGTCACGCAGATCGAGAATCGACCGGGGCTCATCACTGTAGCCGCTTTTCGTGGGCGGCGGAACCTGCTCGCCGGGCTTATTGACCGGCAGAGCCCTGGAGGACCGGCCCTTGTTCGCCTTTTCCAGGGCTTTCGCGGACCGCTGGCCGGGAAGCGCATCAACCCTTTCGTCATGCCTGCGCCGCTGAAAGGCAACCTTTTCCGCAGCCTCCGTGGCGCTTTTCAGCGATTTGACGAGCACGTTCATCTGATGCTCGACGGGCAGCGCCCGCGCCCGGGCGTGGTAGAACCGGTCGCCCTCGACATGGGTTCCGCGCAGTTCGACCTGGGCCGCCTGGGCGAGCACCGTGAGCGTCGAGGTGAGGCCCAGCAGATGGCGCTGCATGTCGGCGAGGTAGCGGGCGAACTGCTCCGGGTCGCCGGCCAGCGCCCGCATCGCCTCGCGGACCTGCGGCGTACTCGACTCGGGGTTCTCGTTTCTGGTCATGATCTCTCCGGGGAAGCGGGTCGGCCTCGGCGGTGCCGTGACCTGGTGTGTTGTTCGTCGACCCGGGCTCCGGCCGGTCGGCCGGGTCGTGGGTGGTGCTCGGCGCCGCAACGCCTTCGCCGGTCACCGGGGCGACGGGCGCGCCCCGGTGGCCGGCGGAGAGGCCGGGAGCCGGTCGTACAGGGCCTCTCAGGCCTCCAGGGCCCGGCTGTCCGCCGGGACCTGGTACGTCCTCCAGAACAGGGCCTGCAGCTCGCTGTCGGGGTTGTCCAGGTGCTCCTTGGCCAGGCCCCGGCGGGTGGACGCCGTCCCGATGGAGCAGCGGAGTTCGCGCGCGATCACGTCGTTGGTGACCGTGGTCTCGTCCTCGGCGGCCGCCAGCAGGCCCATGATCCGGACCACGTCGAACTCGACCTGGCCCAGGCGCTCGCGGGCGGCGGCTTCAGCGACGCGTGCCCGGCCTTCGGTCGTGCGCTGCTCGGCTTCAACGGCCCGTTCGGTGTTCTCGGCGGTGCGGGCCCGCAGCTCCGCCGCTTCGGCCCGGATTCCCTCCGCCAGACGCTCGTCTTCAGCGGCCTTGCGGTCGGCTTCAACGGCGGCCTCGCGGGTTTCAACGGCCTTGCGCTCGGCTTCAGCGGCGTCCAGCTCGTTCTGCTGGGCGGCCAGAAGCTCCTGCGAGTCAGCCAGCCGGCCCAGTGCCCCCATCCGGGCCGCGTGCTGGGCGGTTTCAAGCTCGACCTGCTGGTTCTGCCGGTCCGCCTCGGCCAGGAGGCGCTTCTCCTCCGTCTCGGCCTTGAGCTGCTGGTTCTTGCGTTCGAGGTCGGCCAGGAAGCGCCGGTTGGCGGTCGAGTCCTGGATGGCCTGGATCTCGGCCGCCGCCTCGTCCTGAACCCTCTGCAGCTGGGCTTGAAGGTCGGCGGCCTGCCGCTGAAGCTCGACCTTCCGGAGTTGAAGCTCGTTGTCGATCTTGGCTTTGGTATCGATCTCCGTCAGCTTCAGCTGGCCGTCCGCGCGGATCTCGGCGGCCTCCGCTTCGAGGCGCTCCTCGCGGATTTGAAGGTCGGCGTGGATCTGTTGAACCTCGGCCGTCGCTCGTTGAAGGGCTGCCTCCCCGGACCGGCGCGCGGCCTTCATCTCTTCCTCGAAGGGGATCGACAGGGCCCGGTCGACGCTGTAGCCGGCCTTGGCCATCTTGAAGGGCAGCAGCTCGTCCGGCTTGGCCCCGGTCTTCCAGTCCTCGCCGTACTTCTGGCGCAGGCGCTCCTCGTAGACCTGGAGCTCGTGGGCCATGGCCACGACCTCGGCGTAGGGCTTGTTCCACAGCACCATCCGGCGCGAGTGGCCGGCGGTCTTGAAGGGCGAGAGGAGCCACCGACTGAACGGCGGCGCCCCGAGGTCGGCCCCGCCGTGGAGCAGCTTGTTACGGCGGCCGATGAAGCGCCGTGCCGCCTCGACGGCCGCGATGTAGAGGATGGGGATGATGCCGTGCATCGTGGCGGCGAGCGGATCCTTGAGGATCGGCCCCGACGCGGCGGCGTTGAAGGCGATGGTCGCCAGGGTCAGGCCCATGGCGATCCGGTTCAGCAGCGGGAACCTGACCCGCTTGTTGATCATGTAGAGGTCGATGGCCTGCAGGGCGACGATGCCTGCGTCGATGCCGATGGGGAACGCGTACGCGAAGTCCCCGAACCCCTTGCGGGCGGCGAGGTCGCGCAGGGTGTTGTAGGAGCCGGCGAAGCCGATGCCGGCGACGACCGCGCCCAGGAGCACTGAGGCAATCGCCAGGGCGGTGAGGAAGGCTCCGCTGTTCTCCTCCTGCCCGTCGTCGGGCTGCGCCTGGAGGTCGTGGTCGTAGATGCTGTCGGCTTCGTCGTCCGGCGGGACGGGCGACTGCTTGGTGATCGGGGTGGGCTGGGTGGGCAGGAGGCTCGGGGGGTGGCCGTTCGCCTTCTGGATGGTGGGGACGGTCACGGCGCCGTCGGCTCCTTTCGGGGGGAAGCGGGGGAAGAGGGGGCGGGCACCGGGTGCGGTGCTCGCGGCGGGTTCGGGGGGACGGTGTCCAGCTGCCGGTCGATCCGGGCCAGCTGCGCCCACTGGCCGTCCAGGGCCTGCGCTCTGGCGGCCAGCCGGGCCTCGGCGGCGAGGGCCTCGGCTTGGAGGGCCGCGGCGGCCTCAGGCTTGTCGGGCACGGGGCGGGGGTCCGGAAGGTAGACCGGCTCGAAGCCGGCGGCCTCGATGTCCGCCACCTCGGCCGGGCTGAGCTGGTCGCCCGGCTCGTAGACGTCGGGTTCGTGCCGTGTGCGCCGGGCCCTGGCCAGTTCCGCCGCGGCGATCAGCAGCAGCACGGGCAGGAGCGCGAGCGCGGTCGGTGCGGGCGGAACGGGCATGAGCGCCTCCGCAGGTCGTGCTGGCCGGTCCTTCCGGCTCCCCGGTCCGCCCGACCGCACCTCGGGGGAGGTGGGCCGGGCGGACCGGGCAACCGGCGGACGGGCCCGGCGTGCGGGACCGGAGGGTCCGCGCGCCGGGATGTCGTCTCCGCCGGGAAGGTCCGGCGGATCAGACCCGGTCGAGCGGCAGGACGCTGCGGGTGTTGCCGTGCTCGTCGGTGACGGTGTAGACGGCGGGGCCGGGGTGCCCTTGCCGCCCCCGTCGGCCTTCGGGGTGTTGCTGCCGCTCGGGGCGGCCGCCGGGCCGGCCGTCACGGTGGCGCCGGCGGCGTTGGCGCTGTTCTGGTTGTCCGTCATGATCTGCCTCCAGGCGGAGGCCGGGACGGTCCCGGCGCTCCCCATCGCCCAGGGGCCGCCGCGAGGCGGACTCCCTGGGATCAGGGCAACAACGGGGTGCGGGGTCAGGCCCTGGTGGACGGCGCGCAGTTGAGGATGTCGACCGCGGTGGTCACGGCGTCGGCCCAGCGCTCCAGGTCCTTGACGGCGCGCGTCGCGGTGCGGGCGTCGTAGGTGTTGGTCAGGGGCTCCAGGAGGGCGCCGGCCGTGCGGACGGTCTCCACCGGGTAGTTGAACGGCGCCTCGGTCAGCAGCGTCAGGAGCGCGCGGATCCCGGTGTTGATCCGCCCGGCCTGCCAGCGGACCCGCTTCTCGTCGGCGTTGTCGGGTGCGCTGCGCAGCGTGGTCGCGGTGCGCAGCCGGCTCGTCTCGGCGAGGGTGAGGGCGAGCTCGGCCAGGCTGAGGCGGGCGTGGGCCTCCTTGTTCCGCTGACGCAGGCGGGCGGCCTCTTCGACGGTGAAGCCGCCCAGGCGCTCGCGCATCGTGTGGTCGATTGCGCGCTCGGCGGTGTCGCGGGCGAGGCGGATGCTGTGCCAGTCCGACCTGTTGTCGTCGCTGTTCAGCCACTGGCCGAGTCGGCGCAGGTCGCGGAGCGGGTCGTCGGCGTCCAGGTGGTCTTTGAGCCACTGGGGAAGGGCCATGGTCTGGTGGTCCTCTCGGTGTCGGTGGTCGGGTGGTCGGGTGGTCGGTCAGGCGGTGCGGGCGCGGTTGCGGGCCGCGCGGCGCTTCAGCGCGCGCCGCTCGTCCTCGCTCATCCCGCCCCAGACGCCGGCGTCCTGGCCGGTCTCCAGCGCCCACCGCAGGCAGGTCTCCATCACCGGGCAGCGGCGGCACACCGCCTTCGCCTCCTCGATCTGCAGGAGGGCGGGGCCGGTGTTCCCGAGCGGGAAGAACAGCTCCGGGTCCTCTTCGCGGCACACGGCGCGGTCGCGCCACTGGCGGTCGCTCTCGCGGGCGTCGAGCGTCATCACTTGCTGTCCTCCTTCTTGGTGGTGGACTTGCTGTCCTCCTCGGTGCCGGTGCCGTTGCCGCCGGCGAAGCTGCGGAGGGTGTACATCGGGTCCTCCTTCAAGGACGGTTGGTGCGGGGGTGGGGGTCAGTTCGCGGGCCGGGCGGCGCCGGTCAGGCGGCGGCCTGGTGGTCGGTGCGGGCGGTCCGCTGCTGGCGGACCGGCGGCCAGGGGTGGAGCGGGGTGGTCCTGGCCGGCGTGCGCTCGGGGCGCTGGACGGGGCCGTCCGGGGTGTTGCCGTCCGGGTAGCGGCCGGAGCGGCAGACGTAGCGGGAGTCGGTGCGGGTCTCGCGGAACGGCGAGAACTGCGCGACCAGCGCGTTCTCGGTGGCGGTGCGCCGCTGGGGGTCGCTGCCGCCGTCGCCGTGGTTCGTGGTCTTCTTGGTGCCGATCTTGGGGCTGGGGGCGCGGGTGGCCACGTGGCCTCCTGGGTGAGTCGTGGAGGGGACCGGGTCGGTCCCGGAGCTCCCCCTTCGCCCCCGGGCCACGGACGCCGTCACGCGGGAGCGTGGGGCGGTTGGCCGGGGGATCGGGGCAACCACGGGGCTGCTCGGTATGCGTCCAGCCGCCGCGCGATCGCAGCGGCTGGACGCGCCCGCCGGTAGGGCGGGACTGGCCGGCCTGACGAGGCCGGCGACCGGGTGACGATCTCTCTGTCTCTCACCTGGAACAGGGCGACATCGCGCGGGGCGGGTGGCACGCCGTAGGCGTGTTCTCCAGAGCCGGGCCGCTTGGCAGATGCGGGCAGAACCGGATGGTCCGGTCTTGTGTCGCCGACGGCAGTCCCTGCCGTCTGGGGAGACGATCTGTCTCATCTCGTCTTCACGTTCAGGACCCGCTAGTCCCCCGCGCCCGAGGGCGCCGTGCCTGCCAGCACGAAGGGGGAGCAGCTGCGGTGCTGCCGGGCGCGGTTCTACTCCCCTCGGGGGCAATCCACGCCAGGCCGCGGCCTCCGCTCACGCGGCGGTCCTGCAATGCACATGACACGCTATGGAGTTCTCAAGTATCAGGTGCTCACGGATTCATCCCTTTCGAGGAAGCCTCCGCGCCTTGGATTCGACTTACGGCGAGCCACCGTCAGATCACGAAGAGTGATCTCCGAGTGGCGGAGCAAGGTCCTAGCCAGGTCCCCAACCCCCGCGCCCGCCAGGCGGGTTGTTCGCGGGGCATGGGCAGTCGCTAGAGCTGCTGCTCGGGGAGAGGGTTCAGGGCTGGCGGAGTTCGACGGCCGGCACCGTAGCGCCCCGGCCGCGGGCCGCCCGGTCCGCCTTGGACCGCGGCTGCACATCCCGGCGGGCATCGACACAATCGGCGGCGACGCTCTGCCGGGCGACCGTCCCGCGCTCGATCCGCCCGAAGGCGATGATCCGAGGCCCGCTCACTTGGAGCCCCCCGGCTTCACGGCCTTCAGCTTGGCGGCGGCGGCGCTCGCAGCGCCCTTGGCGAGACGGGCGGCCGTCTTGGCGAGGAGCATGCTGAGCAGGGCGTCCGAGTCCTTGCCGCTCATGCCGCCACCTGCCCGTCCGCCTCGACCCGGACGGTGACGGCGAGCCGGCCCGTGCGGGTGATCTTGGTGACGGTCGTGATGTCGCCCTCGGTGCGGATCTCCTCGGTCTCAAGGGCGCAGACGATGGACCCGTAGCACTCCAGGGTGACGGTCCCGAGGTCGAGGGTGCCAACGGCGCCGGCCAGGACGGCGCGGTCCAGGAGCTCGACGATGTCGAAGTGGCGGACCTCGGCGAGCTCCTCCGGGGACAGGTCGTCCAGGCAGGCCTGCGGCTCCGCGGGAGAGGCCAGCGCGGTGCGGAGGTTCAGCACCGGTGCGACGGCCGGGGGGGTGTTCGTGGGGTCGGTGTAGCTGGTCAGGGTGTCCTGCGGCATGATGCTCACGGCGAGTTACTCCCTCAGTTGCGTTGAGGTCGAGGCGATCGCCACCCGGTGCGGCCGCGAACCGCACCAGCTGCGGGTCCAGGACTGCGAATCCTGGGCCCGCAGTGTCGTTTCCGGGTTGCGAACCCCGTTCCCGACACAGCGATCTGGTCTGCCACCAGCGGCGTTCGGGGTGCGAGCCCGTTCCGCTTGGCGACGTGACAACCATCGCATGACGAACGGTCAGAGTCAAGACTCCGTCGCCGGACTTACCGAATACCCTGAGAGTGTCGACACTCTTGACCGTGTGGTTCACTGTTACGACACTCATGTGCCTATAGAGGAGGGAGGCCGGGACATGGCGTTGACGAAGCGAGCGCGGGACCTCGCCGACAAGATCAGGCGCGATATCGAGGACGGCGTCTACGCAGTCGGAGACAGACTTCCCGGCGACAAGGACCTGGCTGACGAGGGCTGGGCTTCGACCGGCACCGTTCGCGCGGCGTACCGACAGCTGGAGGCGGAGGGGCGCGTCACGGTGAAGCACGGGAGCGGGCGATACGTGAGGGATCTGCGCGTTGTCAGCATCCCGCTCAGCCGGTACTCGCAGGCCGGCGGGGTCGACGGTCTTGGCCCTTGGGAGGCGGCAACCCGCGCCCAGGGACTGGACGGCAAGATGCTGTTCATCAGCGTCTCCACCATGGAAGCGCCCGTGACTGTTGCAGAAAAGCTCGCGCTCTCCGAAGCCGACCAGTACCGCGTGACCCGCAGGACGCGACACGCCTTGATTGGCGATGAGGTCCTCCAGGTCCAGCAGGCCTGGTACCCCGCCCGGGTTGCTCAGCGCTGCGGCTTGGATCGCGAGGGGAAGGTCGCGGGCGGCACGCTGCCGATCCTCAATGCGGAGTACCCGATCGCCTTGGGCACCGAGCGTGTCGGCTACAGACGGGCAACCACCGATGAGGCCAGCACCTTTCAACTGGCTGCTGGTAGCAGCGTGGCCAGAGTCGAACGGCTGCTCGTTGATGAATCTGGCATGCCGCTGGAGCTCCTCCAGATCGCGGCAGTGCCGGACCGCGTCGAGTTCGTCTACGACGGCCTGGACTTCCCTGGGCTGCTCTGACGGAAAGCAGCCGAGTCCAGCCTTCCAACGCATTCGCACCCTGCCTCCCCACGTCGTCACGACCTGGTGGCCGCCGCGGATCAAGCATGGCGAGCTGCCAGGGGGAGCGGGAGGCTCAACTGGCCCAGTGGTGGCCCAATGGCGGCCCAGTGGTGGCCCAATGACGGCACACTGAGCGTTGCAACTTGGGGAGGGAGTGGAATGGTTGACATCCGCATCAAGAGTTGGACCGGTCGCGAGGCAATGTGCCTTCAGCAGGCTCTGCGGATGTCGGACCGGGAGCTGGCCGCTCACCTCGGCGTCTCGCGGAACTCGGTGGGCAACTGGCGCAACGGAGGGGAGTCGTGGGTGTGCACCACTAGCACGGCTCAACTGCTCGACCGAAGAGTTGAGTTGATGGGCGAGGCCGAAGCGGCCGTTTTTCGAGTTCTGCTGGAGCAGGCGGGGACGAGTTTCGAAGTCGTCGGGCAGCCCGCCCGGCTGACCGGGGACTTCTCCGTGACATCCCACCAGTTCATTCCGCTGCACCTCGGCTCCACCGCGAACGCCCTTTTCAATCGGGGCACGACCCGCCCCGCCGGCCCGGCGGCCCTCGACCGTCGCCTACTACGAGTACCTACCGGCGAAGGTCGTGACGGCCGTCTGTACGTCTACGCCTTCGGTGTCGCCGTGCTCCATGTCCGCCAGCAGCTGCGGCTGAGCTCCGTAACCGACCTCGCTCTATGGCGGTACCCGGCCTACCGTCGCAACCGCGATTGGGCCCAGCAAGCGGTCTCGTTTCTGGCCGCCGACCTGGTGGCCACCGCGCCCGAGGTACCGCTACCCGACTACGTGCTGTCGGTGTACGAGCTGCACCATCACCCGTGGGCCGACGAGGTCCTGGAAACCGCGCTCCAGCTCCTCGCTACGCCCGGCGTGCTGGTCGACCGCTCCGACGAAGACAACCCGTTGCCGCTCGGCGTCGAGGAGCAGCGGCTCGCCGCTGGCTGGCGTCATCCGGACGCGATCGGGTTCAACGGCGCCTTGTCCCCCGGGGTGGCCAGCTGGTCGGGCCTCGCTTACCAGCCGCACCCCGGCGAGCGGGCGTTGACGATCGACGACATCGTGGATCTGCAGCTCGACACCCAGGCGTTGTGGGCCCTGTCCGCCCACCTTCTACGCCTGGTCGAAGACGGACTCGACCCGAAGCTGCCGGAGCCGTTCGGTTGGCGCTGGCTACGCGGTGCGCACACCAGGCTGACGTCGGCCCGGCCGACCGAGAGCGCTCAGCACCGCGCGCTGCGGGCGGCGGTCGTCGGTACCAGCGATCTTCCCCAGCGGCTGCAGGACGCCTGGGCTGCCCTGAAGGAGGTCTCATGAGCCCCGAGCTCGCCGCCATACCGCACGACGCGGCGGTCCTGGTCGCCATCGACGTGCAGGCCGGGTTCGTCCGGGCACCAAGCGAGCATGCCGTGCCGACGATCGCAACGCTGATGCAGGCCTGGCAGCGCGACGGCCGGCCGACGATCGTCGCCACCTTCACCAACCCGGTGGGATCCCACTACGAGCGGATCAGTGGCTGGACGAAGCTGCGCTCGCCGGAAGAGCAGGCCTTGGCGCCGGAACTCGCCCCCCTCGCCAGTGTGGCCACCCGAAGGATCGTGAAGTCCACGTCCAGCCTGTTCAAGGCGCCCGGCGTGCTGACGCTCTTCAGGGAGCAGGGCTGGACGGACGTGGTGCTCTGCGGGATCGACACCGACAGCTGCGTCCTGGACACCGCCGCCGACGCCTACCAGTACAACATCACCCCCTGGCTGGTAACGGACGCCTGTGCGTCCTCGGGCGGCCCTGAGTACCACGACGCCGCCCTGCTGCTTGCCCGCAGGAACTTCGGCCGTCACCTGCTTCTCACCAGCACCGATGTGCACCGCGCACTCTCCGCAGGAGGACCCCAGTGACCCACGATGCCCACTTGATCATCGTCGGTGCCGGCCCGGCTGGCTGCCTCGCTGCCACGACTGCGGCGAGCGTCGGCATGACCTCGCTGCTGATCGACCCGGCCCCAGCCCCCGGCGGGACGCTCTGGCGCATCGGGCACCTCGCCAACTGGCCGGGCTTCCCGGACGGGCCGAGCTACGCGCGGGCCCTCGGCGAGAACCTGGCGGGGCTCGACAACTACTGCTCGTACCTGCAGGCGACGGTCGTCCGCGTCGAAGCCGGCGCAGACCTCGTCCGTGCCTTCCTGGCCGACGGCACCAGCGTGATCGGGGAGGTTCTCGTCGCAGCGACCGGCGTGCACACCGCGAAGTCCTCCGAGGTCCCGTGGGTCGCCTGCTCGGAGGACTTCACCGAGATCGCCCGCACGTCACCCGCCCACCTCGGGCCTCGAACTCTCGTCCTGGGCGGCGACCGGCCGCTGGGAACCTGGCTGCGGACCCACCGCGACGCCGACCGAAAACTGACGGTGTGCCACCCGATTCGCGACACGTACAAGGTGGAAGAGGTCCGATCCGACCCGCGGGTCGAACTCCTCCCGGTCCAGGCCGTCGCGGTCTCGGGCACCGGGCCGTTCCAGATCGAAATCGTCCGCGCCGACAACAGCCAGGAGGCGATGGAGGTCGACTCGGTCGTCACCAACATCGGGACGCTCCCGACCGCCCTTCCCGGCCTCGCCGTCGGCACGGACGGATTCTGCCCGTCGGCCTCCCAGCACCCACGCATCGTCACGGCCGGCGATCTGAGCGCCCGGGACGGCCAACGGGTCTCCACCGCCACCGGCGGCGGCGCCAACGCCGCGCTCACTCTGTATTACCGGTTCCGCCGGCAGGCGGTGTGATGAACGGTCAAGACCGACACACGCGCGTTCGCAGTGCAATGGGGTGCCCGCAGGGCCCTGCTGTGGGTTTAGGATCAGATGCAGACCGTCACCGGTCGCCGGGAGGTGGAAGCCCCGACGAACGGCGAAGGTCTGCAGGAACGACAACGGCCCCGTGGCATCCGCGGCGGGGTGGAAGCCCGCCGGACTCGGTTGCCCGGGGCCGGTGAGCCAGGAGCTGTGTGGTAGCGGCTCTACTGGCTCGACACACCTTTAGACAGAGGAGGTGTGCGCTGTGAATCAGCGTACCCGTTGGACGGCCCGAGGGCGCAACAGCACCCGGCCGATGTCGCGCGGCATCAAGCCGCGCCCGGCTGCTCCGAGCCCGTCCATGTCTGAGTTTTCCCTGCTCGACGGCGGTTTCCGCCGGGTGGGGTTCGTCCGATCGTGTATCGCCCGCGTTCTGGGCTTGATCCGTTCGGGTTCCGCTGCGCTCCGCTACGTCAGGAGCGTGGTGTTCGCCGTGGCCGCTGAGCGCGGCCGGCGTGACGTGGGGGTGGGGATGACCTAGGCCCTCTGTGGCGGCGCCTGATTCCGCTTGTCCTCCTTGCCGGGAGGTATGGCGGTGGCGCCGCCCGGGAGCTCGACCGGTGCCTGCCGGTGAGGTTCCCAGATCGTCCTCGTGAGTGACCGCCCTTGCCGGGGCTTGTCGACTCGCTTCTTCATTCGGTTCTTTCGCGGAACCGCTTCCGGCCCCTGAGGGGCCTTTGCGTGCCCTCTCAGGCCATGTAGGAGAGCAAGGCCATGATGCAGCATCGTGCTGCCCAAATCCACTCCGGCGTGCCCGCACGCTGGTGGAACCGCCTGTTTTCGGCCGTCTCGGCCGTGCGGGCGCTTCGCGTTGCGCCGTCGGCGGCCCTCTGGGGCGGCCGGTGAGCGCGAACGCGATCTTGGCGTCCCGTCCGCCCGTTGCCCAGTCGCGCCCGACAGCCGGCCAGCGGCGCGGGTGGATTCGTGCTGTCCCGACGCAGAAGGTCTCGCCGGAGCCGTTGCTGCTGGGTGAGCCGATGCGCCTCCGGCTGGAGGCTGCGGTGCGCGCCCTGCTGGCCGACGAGTCGGTCGTCGGGCTCCCGGACACCGCGCGGCTGGCGGCGGTCGTCCTGCTCGCCAAGGGCAAGGTGGGGCGGGGGACGTCGACGCTATGGTCGGGTGAGCTCGCCCGGTGGCTGGGCGTCAGCGTGTCCATGGTCAGCCACAAAATCCTGCCGCCACTGCGGGCCAGGGGCGTGATCAGGACCCGCCAGCACACGCAGGAGGACGGCCGGGTGGTCTCACTCGACTTCCGTCTTGAGCCGGTGAAGCGCGCGTACGTCCGTGATCAGAGGCACCCGCTCGCACTTGATCGCGACGAACTCTCGACCCTGCTGCGGTTGTGCGAGGCGCTGTTCGCTCCGGGCTGGGCACCGACGGGCAAGCCTGAAATCCCGCCCGGCCTGCTGGTCGAGCGGGAGCGTGAGCAGAACCGAAGTGGGCACGGAGCGGCGACCAACCGGCTCGCCCTGCTGCTGCTGGTGCTGTCGTGCCGAGAGAGCGGCTCGCTCAAGCTGTGCTCGGGCTCGTTGAAGGCCCCTGAGTTGGGCCGCGGTGCTGCCACGCTCGCCCTCCTCCTGCGCGGCGGCAAGACGAAGGCCTCCCCCGCAGTAGCTGGCCGGCTGCTGGAGCGCTTCCAGAGGTACGACCTGGTCGAACTGGAGCTGAACGACGACGGTGCGCCGACCGGCATGGTGCGGCTGGTGCCGGTCGCCGAGCGGCATGCTGCGGTGCGGACGACGGCGAAGAAGGCGGCGTCCGGCGGTACGGCCCGTCGGACGGGCAAGCGGGCGCTCCACCTGGTGGAGCCGTCCGCCGCTGAGGCGTGCCCGGATTCGGACTCCCCCGCTCAGGCTCCCGAGGCCTCTTCGTCGGCCTCGGAGAGTGCCGAGGGGGATCTTGGTCGTCCCGAGCGTCCCGCCGACCGTCCGGAAGGCCTACGACCTGCGGAAATGCCGGGTGGAAAGGCTGGTTCGGCGGATTCGGAAAGTGCCGACATTCACGCTCACCACGCTCCTATGGTTGATGTAGGTGGTTGTGCTGACGAGGTAGGTGGCTTTTCCGGCGCTTGCGCCGTTGGCGTGACCCACCGTCGGCCGGAGCGCGCGGGCGCGCGCGAGGGCGCGGGCACTTCCGACGTGCCCGCGCTTCGGCTCGTCGGGGCCGATGAGGGCCCGCTTCGCGGGGAACAGCCCGAGTACGACGACCAGCACAGCCACCACCAGAAGCAGCCCGAGGTCAGGGCGACGGACGCCGTCGCCCTGCCGCGGGACGCGGCGCTGTCCTGCGCCCTGGCGCCGGTGGAGGACCTCTGGCAGCGACTGAAGCGACCGTCGACCCGAGGTTTCCTGCTGAATCGCGTTCGACAGGCGCTGGCCGGCATCACCGCGTGGACCGGCCCGAGCGACGCCCCGGAGGTACTGGCCGACCGGCTGCTCTTCCGGCTCAAGCGGCAGCGAAGCCAGGGCAACCCGCACATCGACGACGTCGTCGCTTGGATGCTGGAGCGGGGCCTCCCCCAGGAGCAGTTGTGCAAGCACCCGGCGTGCGACAACGGCGTCCGGCTGGACACCGACAAGGACTGCGTCACCTGCGACCTGCGGCTGGAGGACCGCCGCTCCACCCGGCGCGCCATCATCGGGCAGGCCGTCCGACAGCTGCCGTCCGCGACCTTCGAGCAGCGCCGGGAGGCGATCGAGGACGCGCTGCGCAGCCATGCCCTGGTGCGGGCCGAGGCCCAGGCCGACGCCGCGCGCCGGGCGGCCGAGGCCCAGGCGCTGTGGGAGGCGCAGCGTCCGGAGCGGGAGGCGGCGGCTGCCGATGCGCAGCGGGAGCGGCTGGCGGTGCCGTGCGGGGACTGTGGGGCGGAGAAGGCGGCCGGGTTGTGCGGTGGGTGTGCGCGGGGCCGGGAGATCCGGCAGGGTACGCAGGCTTGCATCTCCATGGCGCTGGCCGCGTCCGCTGACCTGGGGGTTTACGTAACCGTCCTTCGGGTGTGGGAGCAGACGGCGGCGCAGGTGCGCCAGGCGCGGCAGGAGGCGCGGCTGGGGGCTGCGGACGAGGTGATCGGCCGGGCGTCGGAGGTGGTGGCGGTGCAGCACGCGCTGGACGGGTACCGGGTGTCAGCGCTGCGGGTGTTCGCCGAGTCGGAGGCGGCGTGCGAGGAAGCGGTGGCGGCCTACAAGGCGGTGTGGCGCTCGCGGCACCGGTTCGCGAGCGAGGCTGCGGCCCGGAAGTGTGCTGCGGAGCGGTCGGAGGAGGCCCGGGCGCGGGCTGCCGAGTGGCTGCTGCGGCGCCGGCTGGCGGAGGTGGAGCAGCACCTGGCCCGTGTTGCCGCGCGTCAGGGGCAGCGTGATGCGGTGGTTTCGGTGGACCCGAACGTCTTGGGCAGGAACCTGGCCCGGGCCGCCGTGGACGCTCGGCGTGCATTGCGGGAGGTGGGCTGTTGATGGCGGCTGGTTCGGACGGGCGGGGCATCGGGGGCGTCGGCGGGGGTGCGCTCGGAGTTGACCAGGCAGGAGGCCCGCCGCGTTCGAAGGCCGGTAGGGCCGGCTGCGGTACGGCTGCGCCTTGCGGGTCCGGGCGGGGCACGCCGAGAGATGTCCGGTCGGCAGCCCGCCGTCGGCTACGGTCACCTTGGATGACGTCTTCGCCCGTCAGGAGAAAGCCAGTTGGGAATCAAGCGGACCGGGAAGCGGCGCAGCGGGAATCCGGCCTTGCGTGCTGGGGAGGGGTCGGTGGCCGATGTCGTCCCCGACGACGATGGTTGGCCGTCCGAGGCGGACCCGGCGGCCGAGGGCGCCGAGCCCTTGTGGCCGGCGGCCGTGGCTGTGGTCGACGTCGACTTCGGCTCCGGATGGATGGACGGTGTCGAGTTCGACTACGGCCGGCTCCGCCCTCCGGCCAGGGAGCGGAGTCCGTACCAAGGCGGCGGGTTCAGCATCGAGCTTCCGGCGGTCCTGGACCTTCTCGAACTCATCGCCAAGGGTCAGGTGAACCCCCGCACGGCGCGGGAGGCACTGCGGGACGCCGCCGAGGGGATCTACCTGCCCTTCACGAACATGCAGTTCGAACACGACAGGAACATGATGGCCCGCTGCGAGCGCGATCAGGTGAGCTGCCCTCTGTGCGAGCGCCGTCGTGGCTGGTTCGAGGGCCTGCTCGACGCGAAGGACGACTGGTGGGAGCGGTACAACCAGCCCGAGGTGTACCCGTTCATCGCGGGCTCGGGAACGGTGCACACAGTGGCCTGTTCCGTCACGCGACGGGTGTTGCCCAACCAGTACGAGCGGCCCAGCGGGGACGACTACGGGCTGGAGCTGCGCCGGTACGCGCACTGCGTCGATGCCTCCAGCGGACGGTCCCCCTTGGACCACGACTCTCGGTACCCCCGTTGGAAGCCCCTGAACGCGCCTGAGACGAGGGCCTGGATGGAGGCCAACACCGGGCCCAAGGGCGGGCGGTTGTACAAGCTCTGCGGGCACTGCGAGCCGGCACTGTGACCGGCCCGGGTGGACGGATTGCCGCGCTCCGGTCGGCGGGCCGGCATCGGCCCGTTCCAACTCCGCCTGGACCGTGTGTTCGAGGGGCGCTGATCAGGTGCGGGCCGGATGCGGTGACGGCCTCGGGCCGGCGGTGGTCCTGCGGCAGACTGTCCGCATGACCTCACAGCTGTTGCGGATGCACCGGCGGTTCCACACCTACGTCTACCAGGCGACACGGAGCAAGGACGACCGTCGGTGGGGCGGCTGGTTCTGGTGGGGTGTCCCCACGGTCCTGCTCTGCGTCGCGGCCTGGTGGGTCACCAGCCGGGTGGGCGAGCTCCTGGACCTGGGGGACGTGGGCCGTCAGCGCCTCGCGCTGTTCGGCAGACTGAGCGTGCTCGCCGGAACCGGGATGTGGCTCTCCACCGAGCCGGAAGCCCAGTCCCCTCGCACGGTGGCGGTCATCGCCGGCTGCGTGTTCAGCGCCGCGGCGGTTCTCACGGTCGTCCTGACCTGACCGAGGCCGTTGCGGTGGCGGCGGGGAGAGCGGCCACCGCCGGCTCCGGTGGGCGAGGCGTTCACGGACGCCCTCCCGGCGCGGGGTTGCCCGCCTTCGTGGGCCGGACGGGAGCGATGCCCGCGTCCCGTGGGGCGTGGTCCGCAGCAGGTCATGCGCCGAGGAATAGCTGAGGAAGCCGGCCGAGCACCTCCAGTGCCGACTTGTAGTTCGTCCGGGCCCGCTTCACCGAGCGGATGTCGGTGACCAGCTCGTCGTACAGCTGGTGGGCGTCCTTGCCCCGGGCCTGGCACTTCGCGCTGAGCGCGCCCTCCGCCGTTTCGACGGCGCTCCTGGTCGACCAGCTGGCCTTGGTCACCCGGAGCAGCTCTGCGGCTTCGTGGGAGCAGGACAGGCGGACCTGCAGGTCCTCGATGGTGGCCCGCACTTCGTCGTTGCGGACGAGGTTCAGGACCTGGCCCTGGAAGAAGTCGTTGCGGCCCCGGCGGTTCTCCAGCACGCACGCGTCGAGGAATGCGGCGCCCGCTGCCCGGGCTTCGTAGACCACGTCGCGCAGTCGGAACTCGGCATCGTCGAGGCTCCTCGGCACGACCCAGACGCACAACTCCCCGTCGAGTTCGTACAGGACGTGCCAGTGCGGCTGTACGGACGACCGGTGGCAGCACTTCGGGTCGACGACGTACCCCCAGGGCTTGCCGCGCAGCGTGCAGTCGTCGTCCAGCAGGCTCCGGTGCTGCAGTTGGCTGTAGATCGTCTTGGGCATCCGCTTGCCGTTGACGGACAGGACCTGGATGGTGACGGCGGCTTCTTCGGTGGCGAGCTCCATGCCGGGAGAACGGCGGACCGGTGGTGCGCGAAGCGGTACCCGCCGCCGTTTCCCGCGTTTGGCCCATCCAGGTGACGCCGGTCCAGCGGGTGTGGGTGGTGCGGCGCCCTGTCTCGGCGGCGGTCGGGACAGCTGGCCTGTGCGGCGCGGGAGATCCGGGTGCGGGTACGGGGCGCGCCGCCCTGGAGCGCGTTGTACCGCCGTCAGCGCTGCACGGCTGGTGTGAAAATCTCTCGTGAAATGCAGAATACGCACATGGGGTAGAAAAACTGAACCCCGGGAGGTAGTGTTTGCTGTGCCGGGAGAGATTCGGCTCCCCCGGCACAGCACTGGCCGAGTGCCGGCGTCCTACCGCCGGCACGGGCCAAGCCAGGAGGCTACGCCATGACGACGCGCATCGCGGTCCGGGTTCGCCCGGTCACCGGGGACGCCGAGCTCCACCACCGCTACCACAACCAGAACGAGCCCCAGCAGCCCTACGTCGAGCTCGGGCTCAACGACGGGGTCCTCCTCGCCTCCTACGACGCGCAGGTCGGCTCCGCCACCCCGGGATCGGTCCGATACGGCCTCGACCTGCGCTGGGACATCCCCGCGCTGACGGCCGAGCCGGCCAACGAGCTGCTGGAGCAGATCCTGCCGGCCGCCCAGCGGCTGCTCGACGGCTCCGAAGTCCGCTTCGACGGCTGGAACCACGTCGGACACCTCGTCACCGACGACGCCCGCGCCGCCTACGACGAGATCGAGGCCCTGTGCCGGGCCGCCCGGGACAGCACGGCCGGTGTCCTGGAGGTGTGGAGCACCGACAGCATCGGCACGCTCTGGACCGCGGACGAGGCCGGCGTCACCGCCGGCACCACCGACGCCCAGCTCCTGGAGATCGGTGCCCGCCTCACCCGCGAGTTCCGCGAGAGCATGGACACCGGCCCCCTGGTGATCGACGGCCTGAACGCCCACCTGCGAGACCTGCGCGACACCCTCGCCCGGACCCCGGACGAGGACTGACGGCGCGCCGGGCCGAGCCGGCCCGCGCGCCACCCCGAGAATCGGAGCCCGCTTTGAGCACCACCGCCGAACCCGACTGGCTCGCCGTCGTCCGCGAAGTCGACGACGGACACGAGTACCTGCGGAAGAAGGCGGAGGAGAGCTCCGACCGGCGCGCGTCCGCCATCGCTGGCCACGCCGCAGCCCTCGGCCGCGGCGGCCGGGACGAGGTCGCCGAGCAGCTCGGCGGCGCCTCCGTCCGCACCGTGGACAAGGCCATCGCCCGCGCCAAGCAGGGCCGCCCCTACAGCAGCCTGCCCGTCGACCTCGCCGAACGGCTCCTCTCCCTGGAGCTCGCGGACCTCGAACCCCTGCCCGCCGACTGGTGGACGGCCATCGCCCACCTCGCCCGCGGCACCGCCGCCGACAGCACCTGGCTCGACGACCCCGCCGAGCGCCTGGCGACCCTCCTGGAGGACGCCGCCCGCACACGCGGCAGCCGGGTCGACCTCGGCCCGATCACCGCCGCCGTCCGCACCTTCAACCGCCCCCAGGCACTCGCCGTCCTCGAAGCCATCCGGCAGAACACCATCGAATCCCTCCCCACCAGCCGCTAGCCCGGCGGCGGACCCGAACTGCCGCGCCCCGCCAGCGCAATCCACCGACAGCACGTTCGTCCCTACACAGCAGGAGTTGCCATGGAACTGCGAATCGACATGCAGGCCGGCCCGCTCGTGTTCGGGCGCAAGACCACCGGCAAGACCCTCGGCCCGGACGCGACGGCCCAGCAGGTCACCACCGCGCTCCACCACGCGCTCCTGGAGATCGAGCGCCGCGAGAGCGACCCGGACACCATCACCAAGGGCCGGTACGTCGTCATCCTGCAGGACCCGGTCGTGCTCGACCCCGAGCAGAAGGACCAGGTCGACACGATCAACCGGCGCGGCACCGCGGTCGACGTCCGCGTCATGGTGATGACCGAAACCCCGGGCGCCGCCCCCGCCTGAGCCGCAAGGAGCAGGTGCGGAACCGGATCGTCCGGCGGAGGTGCCGCGGGCTGAACTTCCCGCCCGTGGCACCTCCGCCGACAGCACCTGCTCACCTGTCGGCACAGCACCGGCAGCCGTCCCGCCGACCGGCCCACCCCGGGCCGCTCGCAGGAGCGCGGAGCGGGCCGCCACCGACCAGGTGGACTCCCGCTCCGCGCCACTCAACCGCAGATCACCCTGCCCGCCGCCCGGCAGCCGGCCGCACCCGTGCTGCTGCCGTCGCCGGGGCCGCGCTCATCACCCCCCGGCCCCCTACGCCGATCCGCGATCCCGGGACACCGCTCCCGATCACCGACCCGAAGGGAAGCACCATGATCACCAGCCTGGACCGACTCGACATCGAGGGCTTCACCGGAGCCCGGGAGACGGCCATGGCCGAGTACGACGCGGCCGCCCGGCGCTGGCGGGAGGCCCACCCGGACGCCGACCCGAACGGCGAGGAGTCCACCACCGAGGGCCAGCGGCTGCTGGCTCTGATGGACACCGTCATCCGCTACGCCGACATCCGCGACCGCCTGGCCAACGAGCAGGTCGCCCGCGGTGAGCGCGACCGCCTGCTGGGCGAGGTCGAGCTGCACTGGGAGGCGCTGAGCACCGCGTCCTCCTGGTTCGCCGCCCACCACGCGTACGTCCTCGCCGTCGACGAGGCCCGCATCGCCATCGACATGTGGCGCGAGCGCGCCGAGACGGCCCTGGGGCGCTCGTTCCTCTGCTTCTCCGACCAGGACCAGGCGGCCTACCGGCAGATCCAGGAGGCCGGACACCCCGAGCTGGAACCGGAGCAGGACGACCTCGACCGGACCCCGGCCCAGACCGCCGAACGGCTGCGCGTCAATCTCGACCAGGCGCACGAGTACCGCGCCGGGCGGGCCGCCGAGACCCTCCGGCTCCAGGAGTCCGGGAACACGCGGCTGCGCGACCACGCCGAGACCGCCGCCGTCCGCCTGTGGCTCATCGAGGAGCGCCTGCGCCGACTCGACGCCGCCCAGGACCCGTCCGGCATCGTCGGCGACCTTGCCCCCTACCTCGACGGCCCCCTGCACCCCGACCACATCGCCGCCTACCGCGCCGCCCAGCAGGCCACCAGCACGGCCGCGCCGGCGGCCTGAGGAGCACCGTGACCACCGCCCTCACCCTCGACGGCAGCAGCCGCTACCACCTCGACGCCGCCTGCCGGGCCCTCGACGGGGCCCGCCTCAGCACCCGCGGCGCCGTCGTCGAGAAGGACTCCGACACCCTCGGCCAGACCCCCTGCCTCCTGTGCGCCGACACCACCGGCACCGCCTGGGACGTCACCGAGCAGACCATCGCCGAGCTCTACGAACTGATCGGCCCGGCCAAGTACCACACCAGCGTCGACCCCGGCACCGACCGCCTGGCGATCGACGGACTCACCATCCCCGCGCACGGCGACGCCCCCCGCGCCGTCGCCCGCTTCGGCGACACCGTCCGCCGCCACCCCGACGGCAGCTACCGCGTCCACCCGGCCGCCGGCCACACGAGCACCCCCTAGCCAACCGGCTGCCGACCCACCCGCACTCGCCACCCCCGCGCCCGGCAGTCCCCCGCCCGGCGGACAGCCCGCACCGCGCCGCGCACGCAAGCCGCCTCCCGCCCTCCGGGCCGGAAGGCGACGACACCATCACCAGGAGAACAACATGGCCAGCTCCCTCCCCGAGTCCTCCCAGCCCGCGACCGCCCTGTACCAGGCCGAGGTCGACGTCGTCACCGCCGACGGCCGCTCGCTCACCCGTACCCTGACCGGTACCGGCCCCGTCGGCGTCCCCGCCGACCAGGTGACCGACGGCGCCGTCGCCGCCGTCCGGGCCCAGGAACCGACCTCCCGCATCGAGGCCGCGCGCTCGCGCACCATCAACCCCTGACCTCCCGGACCCGCCGGCACCGACGGATACAGCAGAACGGGGCGGGCCGCCACCATCCGGTGACGGCCCGCCCCCGCACTGCTCCACCGAACCCACCGCAAGGAGAACGCCCATGACGGACGTGCAGGCGAACCACGTCCGGAACCCGTCCGCGCCCCAGGACGGCCGAGGCCCCAGCGGCGGCCAGCCGGCCGCCAACGGCAGACCTGCGGTGCGCCCGCAGGGCCTGCACCCCGGAGTCTGGGTCACCCAGGCCTACCCGCCGGTCCTGGCGGCCGCCCTCCAGCGGCGCGGGGGCATCCCCGTCGCCGTGCGCGAAGCCGTCCTCGACCAGCTGGGGCACCGCTCCCCCGCCACCCTGCGGGAGCGGATCGAGCGGCGCTGGTGGGCGAGATGGAGCCACCTGCCCGCCGGCGAGATCGCCGAGCGGGCCGACGACATCGCCTACGCCCTGGTCGCCGAACCCGACTGCCCGGAGCCCCGCTGCGAGGACGGCTGGCTGCTCGACGCCGACCACGGCTGCCCCTGCTGCCGACGGCGCACGGTCGAGACCGACGCCGTGGCACCCGCCGGGCCGCCCGCCGCCCGCACGACCGTCGCCGCGGCGACCGCCGCGATCCGGCAGACCATCCTCACCAGCCGCACCGCCGCGCACCACCGACAGTCCCGGCACGACCAGCGCGCTCAGCAGCACGACCCGCGACCGCCCCACGACCGACCCGACGGCAATCCGCCGCAGGCCGCCCCGCAGTAGCGGCCTGCGACCAGCCGATCGCCTGGAGGAAACGCATGACCACCGACAACGGCCGTCCGGCCGCCCGACGCACCGGCCGCCGAGCCCTGACCAGTGGAAGCCCCGCAGCCAAGACCGAGGCCGGAGCAGGACACGGCGACACCGGGGACTGCCCGCAGTGCCGCCAGCCGAGTACCGGCGGCCTCTGCCCGCCGTGTTCCGGCCACCAGGCGGCACGGGCGGCGCTGGCCGAGGCCGTCGAGTACCACCTGGCGGTCGCCGTCCTGGTTGGCTGGCAGGACGTCCTGGCCGTCGTCGGCTACGTGCACGACCAGTTCAGCCGGATGCTGGTCGCGGGCCGGGACCGCCCGCGACGGTATGCCCCGGTGCTCTCGCGCGAGGAGTCGGCGGCCAGGGCACTGCGCGACCTCGCCGAGATCCAGGCCCGCAGGCACTTCGTCGAGCACACCGGCGTCGCCCCGCACAGTCCGGTCGACCCCGACCGGGAGTTCCGGATCAGCGGGCGCCGCCTGGTGGCCGCGCTCGTGGCCGAGCAGCGGGCCCGCCGGGGCGCGGCCGAGGCGCTGCTCCAGCAGCGGCTGGCCTACGTGCGCAGCCTGCGGATCGCGCTCGCCGAGCACGGCGCCGATGCGATCACCTCGCCGGTGTAGCGACGTCGGCCCACGGTGCGCGCACCGGGCGGCACCCGCTACCGGGCGCCGGCCTTCAGCCGGTAGCCGCCGGGAGGGAGCGCCGCCCGTGCCCGCCGCCGCCCACCCCCGAGTACCAACCCAGGACGGCCGCGCGGGCCCGGAACCAGATCCGTACCACCCGCCACATCCGGCGGGCCGATCCCGCTGGAGAACGCATTGCCTGGAACCTCCGCCCCCACGGCCGACGTGGACCCGGCCGAAGGGCTCGACGGCCTCGTGGATGCCTCCGGTGATGTCGATCGTGGAGATGGCCTACCACCTGGGTGTCCCCCGTGCGACGTTGGCGCAGGCACTCCGCCGCGAGCGCGCCGCCCTGCTGCGGGCTGACAGCGAGTTGGAGGAAATGTCGTCGACGGTGGACCCTGGGTGGGCCTTCATGGTCAGCGCGAAGCAGGGCGCCGACGACACCGAAGCCCCGGGGCGCGGCACCAGCTGGTACAACCCCCGGGTGCCGCTCCCCTGGTGGCACGGCCGTCCCGGCCACGGGCCCGGCCGCGGACACAAGAAGCCGAGCTAGTCGGCGCCCATACCCGTACAGCACGGGGCTGCTCGGCGGGCACCGCCCTCCCGGAGCCCTCAAGTCCCGAACGACGACGGTGAAGGAGAGGTTCGATGACGACCGATGAGGCCCGGGGCGGCACAGGGAAGGGACGTTCGCTGAAGGCGGTGGTCCAGCCTCCGATGAACCTGGCGCCAGCACCCCCCTGGGACGAGATGTCCCTCCAGGAGCGGCAGGCCCGCCGCCTGCTGGAGGGGGCGGAGTGGGAACCGATCGTGCCGTGGCCGGGCGAGCGGACGCTGGCGTGGCCGAGGCGGTGCCGGTGCTGCGGGTTCGTGGTGGATCGGAGCCCGACGCCGCTGGAGGTGACGGCCTGCGTGCACCCGACGCCCGAGGACGAGGCGGCGGTCCTCGCGGTGGTGGAGGAGGCCGGGTGGGAGCCGGCCGAGCGGTGGCCGGGCTCGCCGACGAT
Organism: Kitasatospora sp. NPDC003701; assembly: GCF_053587085.1. NCBI lineage: Bacteria > Bacillati > Actinomycetota > Actinomycetes > Kitasatosporales > Streptomycetaceae > Kitasatospora > Kitasatospora sp. NPDC003701. The sequence continues at coordinate 854 of NZ_JBSFNM010000023.1, read as the reverse complement.
CAAATGGGCCTTGCAGTGCAAGGGGTGCGGCGTGCTGAAGAAGACCTTCGGCAAGCGCGGCGGGACGGGCGGCGTCAAGCCGTGCACCCGCTCACACGACGGCATCCTGGTTGAGATCCCGGCGGCCGGCCCGGTCCCGGCCGCCGAGTGGGTCCTGCCCGACCCGATGCCGCAGGAGGACCAGGCCGCCGAGCTGAGCCCCTCCCTCCTGCAGCGGGTCATCGAGGGCCGGCTGCGTCAGCGGCGGCCCGATCTGCGGATGAGCGCACCCGACGCGTACACCGTCGCGGTGTCCTACGACCCCTACCCGCTCCCCCGTGACCACCGTGCACGCGACCGTGGCCACGACCTCCTGCGGCGCATCCTGGACGACCTGGTCGACCCGGCCAAGCCGAGCCAGGAGTGCTTCCACGTCGACTACTACGAAGACCCCGGCGGGCGGATCGACGAACTGCAGGTGCGTCGGCTCACCCCCCGCGAGATGGCCGTCCTGAAGGCCACCACGGAGGACCCGGGGCACCCATCGCCCCCGCAATGAGTGGGCCGCGAATGTCGGGTTGACCAGCCTCACTGCGGTCCGGAACGCGCGCGGGCTCCCTGCGGCTTCGCGGGGTCGCCGTTGTCGCGATGCAGCAGGTCGTTGCAGTCTGTCGGTTGACCACCTTGGGCTCAAAGCGCCGCCGCAACACCACGTGGGCTCGGGTGGTGAGGAGATCACCGGGGTCGTGGAACCACGCTGCCGGGCGATCCGGCAGCGTGGCCTGGCGCCGCACGATCCCCAGCGGCTGGTCCACGAGGCGTCCGCGGCCCTGTTCCCGGACGAGGACCTGGCCCGCCGCCTCCAGGAGGCCGGC